>CAVHKB010000025.1:0-16849 GCA_963636305.1 Prevotella sp. P5-108 | reverse complement strand
AAACACAGGGGTTGGCGGAGGGGAGTTTTGAGGTGTCGGTTAGGGTTGGGGTAGGGAAGATTGCCGTCGTAGTTATTAAAACAACAGTAAGAGATATTAAAGAAAAGAACCATTCTATAACTAAAATAACAGTAAGTGATAATAATAAAGGAACCATTCTGCAACTAAAACAGCAGTATGAGATATTAAAAAGGAACCAACCTACAACTAAAGCAGCAGTAAGAGATATTAAAAAAGGAATCATCCTACAACGCATATAGGATGATTCCTGCAAATAGAATGAAGGGCGAGGGTTACAACAAGGTGAGCATCTCGGTTAACCAAGCCCACGTGGTCTGTGTGGAGGATATGGACAGTTTTTCCATAGGCGAATGCACTCCTACCATTTGCGGTCCGATGCTAATCATATCGAGGTAGGGATATTTCTTCAGGAACAATCCGCACTCCAGTCCTGCATGAATGGCTTTCACTTCCGGTTGTTTGCCTGTGACATGCTGATAGGCGTCGCAGGAGATTTGCAGGAGATGGGAGTTGACATCGGGTTTCCAGCCCGGATAGCCGTCGCCGTGCGTTACCTCTGCCCCTGAAAGACGTAAGGCACATTCCACTTGTCGTTTGATATTATGCTTTTTGCTCTCGACCGATGAGCGTTGTGATGTATTCACTTCTATGTACTCGGGAAGTGTTTTCACCGAAGCGAGGTTGGTGGAGGTCTCGACCAGTCCTGGCATATCTCTTGACATATCCACTACCCCGTGCGGACAGGCATAGAGGGCGAGCAGGAGTTTTTCCGCCGTGCTTTTGTCGATGACCTGCAGAGGGATGTCGTCGCTTTGCAAGTCGAGAACCATTGTGTTTTCGATGCCTGCGTATTCGTCTTCGACTTCTGCTATGAACTGATTGAAGAGGACCCGCATCTGCTCTTTGAAGTAGAAGGGGACGCACACCAATGCTTCCGCCTCGCGTGCGATAGCGTTCCGAAGGTTGCCTCCTTCGATATGCGCCACCTGCAGGTCGGTCTGTGTGAGTAGCGTGTAGAGATAGCGAACCAGCAATTTGTTTGCATTCGCTCTCCCTTTGTTGATGTCGTCGCCTGAATGCCCTCCAATAAGTCCGGACACTTTGACTCTTGCGGCGAACCATTGACCCTCTGGCAGAGGTTGCATCTGATAGGGCAGTCGTGCGAGTGTATCGATACCGCCGGCGCACCCGATGAACACTTGTCCGTCGTCCTCAGAGTCTATATTGATCAGTTGTTTTCCTTTGAGCATTCCGTCTTGCAGTCGGAACGCTCCTGTGAGTCCTGTTTCTTCGTCGACGGTAAAGAGTGCCTCGAGAGCAGGGTGCCGTAGGGTAGGTGAGAGCAGTGCGGCAAGAGCCATCGCCACACCTATGCCGTCGTCGGCACCGAGCGTAGTGCCTTGTGCTTTGACCCAGTCGCCGTCGATGCAGGTCTGTATAGGGTCGTGCATAAAGTCATGCTCGGTATCTTTGTTCTTTTCGCACACCATATCGATATGCGCTTGCAGTATGACCCCAGCATGTTCTTCGTAGCCTGGTGTGGCGGGGACCCGCATGATGACATTACCTGCAGGGTCGGACTGATGTTCGATGTGGTGTTCTTCTGCGAAACGGATGAGCCAGTCGTGCATCTGCTCCTCGTGTTTGGAAGGACGGGGTATTTTGGTTATCTCCTCAAAGATGGAGAATACTTCGGTAGGTTGTAGTGTTTTCATTGTTACAGTCTTGTTTGTTATTCGTGTGCCACTTCGGGTGCGATAGTTCGGAGGTAGTTTTCCGGGAAGGGCTTGCGCAGGGGATAGGCGCATTGTCCATAGGGTGTGCGAAGGAATTTCCCGTTCTGTTCTTTCTTTTCTTGTCCGTCGAGGTATTTCACGAGCAGGTACTCGAATAGCCGATGCCATGCTTCGGTAGCGTCTTGTGCTTGCAGGCAGGAGAACTGTGTCAGGAACGCCCGTGCATCGTCGGGTGACATTTCCGCCACAGCGGCATCGACGGCGGGGACAAGGGTATTGAAATAGTTCTCCCATTGTTCTTGTTGTTTACGGATGTCGGGATACATGGCATCGTACTTTGAATACGCCCAGTTGGCTACCTGGTTGAACGCCCAGAAAGAGGAGGTAGGGGAGTAGGTGATAAGGTCACCGTTGGCTTTGTCCATGCACCATGGGACAGCGTTCATGCGGCAATAGAGGGGGATATAAAGACTTGTCGCCGCGTCGTCGAGTCCGAACCAGAAGATACCGCCGATGTGGTCGGGCATGTAGCCACGCATCTGCGCTACGAAACTCCAGGCGGTTTGTTGCGTAGCCGTAGGCCGTTCGTACCAGTATTGCACCGAGTCTAACTTGAAACCTAAGGAGCCGTACCGCAGTTTGGAGTGGAAAGGTCCGGCATCTGTTCCTTGTGTTATGTCGAGAGGTGTTCCCTCGTACTGGTCACGCATAAACTCTTTGAAGTCCTGTGCAGACACTTTACGATCCGGTTTGATATAGAGAGGCATTCGCACATCGGATTTGCCGATGATGTAGTCGTAGTAGGGTTCCATTGCATTATTGACTCTTCGGAAGAAACTCCAAACTCGTGCCTCGCAGATGTATCGTCCCGAGAAATCGAGTGGGGCATAGGTATCGGAGAAACTGAACTCGCTTTTCTTACCGCTGAACCATCCTTTCGTTTTGGCAAAGTCGATGACATCGTCGGCATATAGCCAGTTGTCCTTATCCTTAAAATCTATCTGTGTGATACGCGCCTGATTGGCATGCGCTGATACGCAATCGTCGGGGATGCGGGTAGCCACCCACAAGGCACCTTTGTTGCCCGGTCCTTTACCCACCATTTCCATGACCCACACTTCGTTAGGGTCGGCAATGGTAAAACTTTCTCCTTCGGAATAATAACCGTAATCGCGCACCAAAGTAGTCATACAGCGTATTGCTTCACGGGCGGTGCGACAGCGTTCGAGTGCCACATAGATGAGGCTGCCATAGTCCATGATGCCCGTAGTATCCACCAATTCGGCTCTACCTCCGAAGGTTGTTTCGGCAATGGTCAGTTGGAACTCGTTCATATTGCCGACGACCGAGAAAGTGTGGGGTCCTTGAGGTATTTCGCCCAGATACTTATCGGTGTCCCAATCGTAGATTTGCCTCATGGCTCCGTCGGGGTGGTCGGCAGCCGCTTGAAAGCGCAGGAAGCCGTATAGGGAGTAGGAGTCGGCTGCATAGGACACGAGTGTTGAGCCATCGGTAGTAGCCATTTTGCCTGCCATGAAGTTGGTGCAAGCGTCAGCAGAGATCCACGCGCAGAGGAAAACTGCGAGAAGGGAGAAGAGTTTGTTTTTCATAATCATTATAATTGTTTCATTCTATTGTCGACAGCGGCCTGTATCGGTTTTCCTGCCGCAGTAAGTTGTTTGATGTATTGGATATAGAGGTCGCGAATCCGTAGGTCGGTCTCCTGTTTGTGCGAGAACCGAGCCAGTGCTTCCATTTGGTCTGCGCCAGTGGAAAGGTAGTCGCTGGTTGCCACTTGGTAGTTGGCGTGAGGGTTGATAGGTTTGCCTTTAAGAAGGATATTCACAGCCGAATCTCCTTGTATTTGCATACGGAGCGTGCGTGAAACACCTTCACCGCCACGCATTGCGAAGCAGTTACAAAGGTCCAAGACATCCGCACCGGAGAGCGTAAGGACGACCAGCCTGTTGTCGAAGGGCATCAGTTCAAACACATGGCGGAAGGTGATGTTCCCCTGTCCCCATTCGGTGCGCAGTCCATAGAAATTCACTACGGAAAAGTCGATAGGAGAATGCGTTTGCTGCACAGCCATGTCGTACAAGGCATCGGAAGCCCAATTGAGGAGGGGACATTCGGGCCTGTACAAGGGCAGACCTTTCGGCGCATAGCCAAGCGGGATGTCGAGTTGACGGGTAAGAGAGTCGTGTATAGGCTGCAGATGACGGAGGTAAGTCGTGTCCTGCAAGGAATCGAGTGTGCTGTCGATGACAACCGTTTCCGAAACGGCTTGCGTTACTTGCAGAGGCTGACGCCGACAAGAAACGAATGCAATACAGCACAAGAACAAACTGAAATAAAAGAGTTTCCGCATAGAATATGATAAAGTCTGACGGCAAAGGTACAAAATAGTTTTCTAACAAACAAACCTTGTCGGTATGTGATGCAGGGCATTATTTGACCCAAGTTGAATGAAGGATGAAAGGAGAGTGAACAAACTCTTACCCTGATGTTTTTCACACAGGATACGCCATTGATTTGCGGAAGATAGAAATCTCTTTTGCAGATATAACAAAAAAGTACTATCTTTGCAGCCGGTTCTATATAGCCTGCGGGGCTGTTTGGTTTTGACAGCAAGCAGAATGGCTATGTAAGCATGCCGAGCGCTGCGGACAGGCTCGTAAATCTCGATCCGAGAAGTTTAGTTGGCGAATCGAATTACGCTCTTGCTGCCTAATCGAAGTATAGTAGATTGGCTTCATCTTGGTACAAGGTGCCAAGACAAGACATCTCCCCATTGCCCTATTCATCGAGGCGGATGGAAGCGGAGGTGCAGGAATATCGGGAATAGGCATTAGTAGTCTCGTACGAATGCCGAAGTTTTAGAGAATAAGGCGGTGTGTTGGTTGTTTGGGACCTGCCACTGCACGAAAATGAATCCCAAAACAAGCATGTAGAAAGCGTAGATGTTCCTTGTTTGGACGAGGGTTCGACTCCCTCCAGCTCCACTAACAAAAGATATTCACAAGACAGTGATGCACCGCATAGCAAGCATACTCTGTGCCTTGATGATGGTATCATCGTTATGTCAGGCACAGGACGACAATATATCGCCGACGACCATCAATCTACCCGAAGGGATGCGGTTTGAATACAGGAACGATACGCTGTTTGTCACTTGTCAGTCTGACGAACTCCCCGTTCACCTTGTTGTGCAAACCGAAGACAGAGCGAACATCTACAAACGAATACTTAACGATGCTACCGATGACCTAATGGAGGATCATCCCGCCGATGACATCTACAACTCGATATGGACACGAGAGTTTGTCAATCCCTACAAACTGCCGATAGATTCTCTGCAGGACTCTGTTTTGATTGACTGCAAAGGTTGGGTCTTGCCGGCACGGGGACACATTACATCCAAATTCGGTCCCAGAAAATACAGATATCACTATGGTACGGACATTAAAGTGCTGACGGGTGACACAATATACTGCAGTTGGGACGGACAGGTGCGTATTGTAAAGTACGAGCCAAAAGGGTACGGTAACTATGTAGTTGTACGCCATAATAACGGTTTGGAAACCGTATATGCACACCTGTCCCGTGTGTTGGTGGAAGAAAACGAACACATTACGGCAAACGAGATATTGGGATTAGGAGGCAATACGGGACGAAGTACAGGTTCGCACTTGCACTATGAGATACGCTATCTTGGGAATGCGATAAACCCAGAACTCTTTATTGATTTTTCTTCGGGGACATTGCGTGATACCACTCACCTTATAACCAAACGCAATACATTCTATCATCAGCAGCAACTCAAGGAGATGCAACAGGCGAAGTACTACACAGTGCGCGCGGGAGATAATCTGTCGATGTTAGCAAAGAGAAACGGTACTACCGTGAGTGCGTTGTGTCGCTTGAACGGTATCAAGGAGAACGGTATTTTGCGCATCGGTCAACGCATCCGTATCCGTTAAGCAAGAACGCTCAACCTACAGTGGGTTGCATGATATAGAGTTTGTCTCCCCGATGCAAAGGTGTGTCGGTCTTCAATGAGAAGTATTCGCCTTTATCTGCTATTGCAGCAGGCTTCAAATCCACACGGATTTCCGTCGCCACACATTCGTAAGCCCCAGTAGTTTCGCCCGTCACCAACAGTTCGTCGCCTTGATGAACGACAGCCGCCTCTACGAGGAACTCGGCAACATTGATGTTTTTGAAATAGTTGGTGCATTTGCCGACATATACTTTCCGACGGGTTGCCTTACTACCATAGTCTTTGGTCCATTCCCCCAAGCGTTGTCCTAAATAGTATCCATTCCAGAATCCTCGATTAAAGACGCGCGACAACCGTTCGTCCCAGAGGGCTATCTTGTCGCTGTTGTAAGTGCCGTTGTAATAACTTTCAATCGCCTCGCGATAACACTCCACTACTGTCTTAACATACTCAGGTCCTCTTGCCCTTCCTTCTATCTTAAACACAGAAACGCCTGCATCAAGAAGTTTATTGATAAAATGAATGGTTTTCAAGTCTTTAGGGGACATGATATATTGGTTGTCGATATCCAGTTCGATATCCGATTCTTTGTCCCGCACAGTATATCCCCGTCGGCAGACTTGCATACACGCCCCACGATTGGCACTTGAGTTCATGTTGTGCAAACTAAGATAGCACTTGCCACTAACCGCCATGCACAATGCACCATGGCAAAACATCTCGAGACGCACTAATTGACCATGCTTTCCACATATCTGTTGCGTTACAATGTCCTGATGGATAGATGCCACTTGCTGCATATTCAGTTCGCGCGCCAATACCACCACATCTGCAAATTGGGCATAAAAACGAAGGGCGTCCGTATTGGCTATATTGAGTTGTGTGGACAGATGCACCTCAACATCTTGTGCATTGGCATACTGCATAACAGCAATGTCGGAGGCGATAATAGCGTCCACTCCTGCACTTTTAGCGTGGTTTACAATCTCGTGCATCAGTGTGAGGTCCTCCGGATACATTACCGTGTTAAGGGTAAGATAGGTCTTTACATATGCATCCCTACATATTGCCACGATACGGTGAAGGTCCTCTGTTGTGAAGTTAGCAGAAGAACGAGCACGCATATTCAGATGTTCAATGCCAAAATAAACCGAATCCGCTCCTGCTTGAATAGCCGCTGCCAAACTCTCCCAACAACCCACAGGAGCCATTATTTCGTAAGTCTTCATAGAAAGATAGTATTATTTAGGAGTCCTCGTATAGAGTAGAATACCTATCGCCAAGAAAATGAAATTTGGAAGCCACACAGCCATGAAGGGAGACATTACTCCCGACACGGAGAAAGTGGTTGATACGGTAGAAAACAAGATATACAACGCACTCAATGTAAGCCCTATGCCAAGATTCTTACCCATCCCGCCGCGTACTTTCTTGGAAGAAAGAGTGACCCCTAACAATGTCATGATGAAAGCACCAATAGGCGATGCAAATCGTTTCCACCACTCTGTTTCAAAGGCCTGTATATTGCCTGCTCCACGCTGACGCTGCTTCTGCATATACTCCCACAACTCGGGATTAGTCATTTGTTGAGCCTCTTCTGCCGTAATAAACAATTCTTCCGGGCTTATCGGTATGATAGTATCCAATCGTTCCCCTTTTGTTATTGTTTCCCGCAGACCTGCAAAGTCTCTCTTGACATACCTTTCGAGGTGCCAACTATAGGCGGAATCGTTGTATATCCGTTCCGCCGTGATACGAGAAGTGAGAGTTTTCCCCTCGAAATGCTCAAGAGAAGTGCGATAGCCGGAACGAGTCCTTATTTGAAAGGTTTCGATATAAAGTATAGTCCCAGGTTCTACTTCCATTTGGATATTACGTGCGTTCTCTGATTTGAACTTCTGTATATATTTGTCTTGAAAATCAAGCATCTTGCCCGAAGCAGGGGGGATGATGTAACCACCTAACCAAAAAGCGAGCAAGAACAAGATTGTAGCAGATATCATATAAGGTACCATCAATCGTCGAAAACTAATCCCAGACGCCAACATGGCAATAATCTCAGAGTTTCCTGCTAATTTACTGGTAAAGAATATAACAGAAATGAATATGAACAAAGGGGAGAACATATTCATATAGTATGGAACAAAGTTAAGATAGTAGTCGAAGATGATTTCCCGAAGAGGTACTTGCTCGTCATAGAAGTTGTCCATCTTTTCAGTAAGGTCGAAGACAATAGCAATACTGAGAATAAGGACAATAGAGAAAAAGAATGTCCCTAAAAACTTGCGTATAATATACCAATCGAGTTTCTTCATAGAACACTCCTTTTGTTCTACAGCCGAGTCGTAATGCGCTGCATCATATCTTCTTTCCACCCTTTGAAGTCGCCTTGCAGAATGTGCATGCGGGCTTCTCCTACGAGCCATAGATAGAATGCCAAATTATGTATTGAGAGAATCTCTAATCCCAACATCTCCCCAGAATGTATAAGATGTCGTACATAAGCCCGTGAATAGGCGTGGTCAACAAAAGAAGTGCCGTCAGGGTCAAGGTCCGTGAAATCATCCTCCCATTTCTTGTTGCGCATATTCATAACGCCATTGCGAGTGAATATCATCCCATTACGACCATTGCGTGTAGGCATAACGCAATCAAACATATCCACGCCACGCTCTATCGCCTGCAATATATTCCATGGCGTACCTACGCCCATAAGGTAGCGAGGCTTATCCAAAGGAAGAATATCATTGACCACTTCAATCATCTCATACATCTTTTCCTCTGGTTCTCCTACTGCCAACCCGCCTATAGCATACCCATCTCGGTCTAAATCGGCTAATTGCTTGGCCGCCTCTCTGCGTAAGTCAGGATAGACACATCCTTGTACAATAGGAAACAAATGCTGCTGATAACCATACAACGACTCTGTCATATCAAAACGATTGATACAACGATGTAACCAACGCACAGTACGCTCCATTGATTGTTTGGCATACGCATAATCTGCAGTTCCAGGTGTACATTCATCAAAAGCCATAACAATGTCTGCCCCTATCTGCCGCTCTATATCCATTACGCTTTCAGGGGTGAAGAATAGTTTACGACCATCAATATGAGAAGAAAACATTACACCCTCCTCTGTCATCTTACGGATATCTGTCAAAGAAAATACCTGATATCCTCCTGAATCTGTAAGAATAGGTCTGTTCCATCGTTCAAAACGATGCAGCCCTCCAGCCTTTTGCAATATATCAGTTCCTGGACGAAGATAAAGGTGATAGGTATTCCCTAAAATAATTTGAGCCTTGATATCATCTGTTAGTTCGCGGAAATGTACACCTTTCACCGTTCCGACTGTCCCAACCGGCATAAAGATAGGTGTAAGTATATCACCATGATCGGTATGCACGACACCTGCTCGAGCCGAAGACTGAATATCGGTATGTTGTAGTTGGAAGAACATTTGAGTTATCTCACAAGATGATTTGCTGCATCGGGGAACACAACCTGTGGCTTGTGATTCTTTGCTTCTTCCTCGCTCATAAGAGCATAGGCCATAATAATAATAATATCACCTGGATGTATCAAATGTGCAGCAGCGCCATTCATACAAATATAACCCGAACCTCTCTCGCCGGGTATGACGTAAGTCTCTAAACGTGCGCCGTTTGTATTATCTACTACAGCCACTTTTTCATAGGGAAGAATACCTACAGCATCCATTAGGTCTTGGTCTATAGTAATACTGCCTATGTAGTTTAAGTCTGCCTCTGTTACTTTGACACGATGTATTTTCGACTTTAATATTGAAAGAAACATAACTTGATGATGATTATGAGCTGCAAAGGTACAACAATTTATTCAATTACAACTTATCTGCAGATGTGTTTGTCACAATATTCCTTGTGGATATACCAATATACATAAGAAGAGAGACCCGATAGAGCCTCTCTTCTTATGTGTAAGCAATATAAATACTTAGCCGTTAACCTTTGCCATATGGGCGATGAGGTCAAGCACTTTGTTCGAGTAGCCGATCTCGTTGTCGTACCAAGAGATAACCTTTACAAAGGTGTCGGTCAAATAAACACCGGCGTTAGCGTCAAAGATAGAAGTCAGCGTGCAGCCGAGGAAGTCACTTGAAACTACTGCATCTTCGGTGTAGCCGAGTACACCCTTGAGTTCACCCTCGCTCGCCTCTTTCATAGCAGCGCAGATAGCCTCTTTGGTAGCGGGCTTAGCCAAGTTAGCGGTAAGGTCAACAACCGATACATCCAAGGTCGGAACACGCATTGAGATACCGGTCAGTTTGCCGTTCAGTTCAGGAATAACTTTGCCTACCGCCTTTGCAGCACCGGTCGACGACGGGATGATGTTGCCGCTGGCAGCACGACCACCACGCCAATCCTTGAGCGAAGGACCGTCAACGGTCTTCTGGGTAGCGGTGGTAGAGTGTACGGTGGTCATCAAACCGTTAACGATACCGAATTTGTCGTTCAGCACTTTGGCGATAGGAGCCAGACAGTTGGTGGTGCAACTTGCGTTCGAAACGAATTGCGTGCCCTTCACATAGGTCTTCTCGTTTACACCGCAAACGAACATAGGAGTATCGTCCTTCGACGGAGCGGACATTACTACATACTTGGCACCTGCGTTGATGTGCGCCTGCGCTTTCTCTTTGGTGAGGAACAATCCGGTGGACTCAACTACATACTCTGCGCCTACCTCGTTCCAAGCGAGTTCGTTCGGGTCTTTGCAAGCGGTTACACGGATAGCCTTGCCGTTTACAATCAGTTTGCTGTGTTCAACATCAGCCTCAATACTACCCTCAAATGCACCGTGCATGGTGTCGTATTTGAGCATATACGCTAAATAATCAACAGGACAAAGGTCGTTGATACCAACAATCTCAATGTCATTACGAGTTTGGGCTGCACGGAACACGAAACGTCCGATACGACCGAAACCATTAATACCTACTTTAGTCATAACTTATTTATATTTTTGTTAGTTAAACTTTATTGCCTCATTATCACTTCTTTATCCCTCGCGATCCTCTTCCCTGTCCCCATCCTGTCACTTTCCTTCCGCTCCCCCTCTGTAATCTTTCAATTATCATACCAATTTCGGCTTGCAAAGATAGTAAAAAGTGTCCCATTGCAGATAAAAATCCCTATATATTTTCATTTTGTAATCTTCATCTTGCAATCTAATCCATTCTTCAATGATACCAGAAAAGGTACAATAACCCTCATTATCAATAATATACTGCAGATTTTGCGTTCTTAATCCCTAAGAAAATAGTAGTGTCTGTCCTGATTTTTAGCGGGTACATACCAAACAAAGAGCGTCCTGTTTCCTTCAAACAACCTTGTCTGTCAACACCACTCGCCGTCCCGTATCAATAGCGCAACAAAGAAAATCCCTCCTATTTGCGCCCGAAGTCGGCAGGAATCTCCCCCCATCGTCTGGTGTCCCAATGAAGAAGATGAGTCGTGTATGCATTATTCTGCAACCAACTTTCTGCAATCCGTAAGTTCTCAAAGATAACCGCATTCTTGCTCGTCGGCTTCAACTTCGTAGAGGCGTGCTTCTTCTTCACCCAACCTAAGGCAATCTTGCTGTCGGAATAGATAGGCCAGTCCAGATGTTGTTTCTGCAACCATATTATCCCTAACACAATCGCCAGGAACTCACCAACATTGTTTGTCCCGTCTTCGTAAGGACCTCTATGAAATGCAACCGCTCCTGTGTCGGCAAGCATACCCCTGAACTCCATCTTGCCGGGATTCCCCGAACAGGCTGCATCCACCGCCAAATAAGGGTACTGTGGCTTCATCGATGAACCGTTCTGCATATCACCACGAACCGCTTTCTTGGTCTTGGCAGAGGGCTTATGAGATATTTCCTCAGGTCCTTCCTCGTATGCTCTTTCCGCCTCCGCCATAGTCGTAAACGACTTGTAACGAGCGCCCGTATAACCTTTCACCTGCTTCTCACACTCCGCCCAAGAGGTATAAATACCAGGTGCTTTCCCTACCCATACAACATATATTTTCTGTTTCATTTTTATCATTCAATTATTTATTGTACCTTTGCACTCGAAGCAGAGAGGATAGTGCTGCCTTGCCCTTGTAGTTCAATGGATAGAATACGAGTTTCCTAAACTTTAGATTCGGGTTCGATTCCCGGCAGGGGTACACAAGCAATGGTCCGCAAAGGTACGCAATAATTCAGAAATAACAATAGGCAACACCTTATGAAAAGGCGTCTTTCGATACTCGTTATATTGTTCTGTTCCATAGGAATATATGCGGGTGTCTATACACCTCAAGATGTGCCGAATCCCCATTCCGTGTCCTTGCAGGACTATGTGTCCAACCCCGATGCTATTCTCTCCCCCGCTGCCGTTGCCGAACTCAATCGCTTGTCCTGCGCTCTCTATAAGCGTGCCGAAGTGGAACTCGTCGTAGTGGCAATCGATGCGATGAACGACAACTGTCAGCCCGTTGATTTTGCGCAGACCTTGTTCAATGCATGGGGCATCGGTAAGGAGGGGAAAAACACAGGTGTGCTGATACTTCTCGTGCGCGACAGCCGCGACATCCGCATCCACACCGGTGGCGGCATGGAAGGACTCCTCCCCGATGGCGTATGCTCCGACATTATTCAGACAACCATGATTCCTCGCTTGAGCAACGGCGACTACGACGGAGGCATCATTGCAGGGGCGGAAGCCATCATCGCTAAAACAACCACCGACGAAGCCCTGCAGGAACTGCTGCTCGGCTACCGCAACCGTCCCTCTAAACTTGGACTTTATGTCAGTTACTATTTCACGCTCGCATTCTTTGTCTTGATTCTGCTTGCCTTCGCCGCATATCGCGAATTGAACGGAAATACCAACCTGCCGAAAAATAGACGCTATCGTCATGCAAGAACCAATCTCTATCGCTTTCGGATAGCGGCGATTTTCTTTCCTTTCCCCTGCGCTCTGTTTTTGTGGTGGTATCGGAAGCAAATCGAGCGTATTCGCACCTCCACTATGTTGTGTCCCGAATGTCACAACCCCATGCGGCGCTTGTCCGAGAACGAAGAGGATACCTACCTCAACGATGCCGAGCAGAGCGAAGAACGAGTCAAAAGCATTGACTACGATGTGTGGCTCTGTCCCTCATGCTTCAACCATATCATCCTTCCCTACGAGGCAGAAAGAACACAGTACTCCCGCTGCCCTTACTGTCATGCTAAAACCTATGCTGTTCAGAGCAACATCATCACGCGCCAGCCTACCGCCACCTCTAAGGGAATAGGTCAAAAAACCTACCGTTGCAAACACTGTGGAAAGACTACGGTGCAAACCTATACCATCCCTTGCCAACCGGTCGTTGTCGTTGCACCTGGCAGAGGCGGTGGGTCACACGGAGGCTTTTCTGACGGCAGTTTCGGAGGAGGAGTAAGTTTCGGCGGAGGTGCAGGTGGCAAATTCTAAAACGCAATCAAGCAAACAACAATAACTCTAATATACTACTATTCATTATGAAAAAAGGAACACTTATCTCATTGGTCGTCTTGGCTGTCATCGCACTGATTTTTATATGGGGCTTCGGGCAGTACAACAATCTTGTCTCACAAGAAGAGACCGTCGAAAGTGCTTGGTCGCAAGTCGAAAACCAATACCAACGCCGTCTTGACCTCGTGCCTAACCTCGTCAATACCGTCAAAGGCTATGCTGCGCACGAGCAGAATACACTCACCCAAGTCATCGAGGCGCGTTCCAAAGCAACGTCCTTGCAATTCAATCTCGACGACCTTTCTGCCGAGAACATGAAAGCATTCGAGAACGCACAGAGCGAACTGAGCAACGCTTTGGGTAGGCTTATTGCTATCAGCGAATCCTATCCCGAACTGAAAGCAAACGAGAACTTCCTCAAGTTGCAAGACCAACTCGAAGGCACCGAGAACCGTATCACGGTGGCACGAAACGCGTTCAACGAAGCAGCACGCAACTATAATACTATGGTACGACGCTTTCCTGCAAACATCGTCGCCAGCATCTGTGGATTCGACAAGAAGCCTTACTTCGAATCTGCCGAAGGAGCCGAAAAGGCACCGGTTGTAGAGTTCTGACGACCTAACCAATACTCACTCTCATCCCACGCAGTGTGGTCTGTCAAAGAACGCACTGCGTGGAGTGCGTTGTAATTCAAACAAAATGGATAGCAAACAGATACTCAATTTCTTGGCAAACCTTGCCCGTAACAATAACAGGGAATGGTTCTGTCAGAACAAACAGGTATATCTCCTGTGTCGGCAGGAGTTCGAGACTTTTACCGCCCGCTTCATCGATGCTATGCAACCTATCGACCCTGCACTGCGTGGACTTACACCCAACGATTGTATTTGGCGCATCTATCGTGATGTGCGCTTTTCACCCGACAAACGACCCTATAAGGAGTGGGTCGGCGCATTCTTGGCTGCTCACGGCGGAAAGAAAAGCCCTTATGGAGGCTACTATATCCACTTGCAACCTGGTCATTGTATGTTTGCTGGAGGTATCTGGTGCCCTGAACCCAAACTGCTTAAGGCGTTAAGACAAAGTATCTACGACAATGCCGACGAACTCACTGAAATAATGAATGCACCCGCTTTCCGTCAGTATTTCTCCGACTTCGACTCCGACTACATGCTCCAACGAGTCCCAAAAGGCTATCCTGCCGACTGGGAACATGCCGACTGGCTGCGGCACAAAACCTTCACTTGCTCTTGCCACTTTACCGACAAGCAAGTCTGCCAACCTAACTTCCTGAACCATCTCGTCAAGGTGGCTGAAGCGTTCAAACCCATGAACGACTTCCTGAACTATACGTTCGAGGAACTCTAAAACGACCTCTCACTTGCGCTCTTTGGCAAGTGTAATCAGCACGGCTCCCGCCTCATCGGTCAGTAGCAGACCGCCGTCATCGGCTGTGCGGACGCTATGCACACGCTCCAACGCACTGCCTATCGCCTCCTCTGTTTCCATCTTGTCAGGACAGTACATCCGTGTGGCGTAAATATCAGTCATTCGCAGCGTGTCTTCTCCTACCGACAACCTGCCGCCTATTCGGTTACAACCTACATAGCACGCAAACGAACAATTCCTTACATCGAAAACCATATTGGGTGCCTCCTCGTCTGCTTCGAAAGACAACTTGTCTTCTCCTAACAGCACAATCTGCCACTCCCCGTCTAACTCCTCCATATCAACCCCTTTCGCACTTCCTCCCGACTGCTTACTGCAACCGGTCAGCAACGATACGGCCAATACCGCAAATAAATACAACTTTCTCATCGCCTGGCTATTTATCGGCTCAATGCCCGCAAACAGCGTGCCAACCCGTCCGTCCAATGGGCTATCTCCAACCCGTAAGTCTTCTTTATCTTCGACTTGTCCAATACACTGTAGTGCGGACGAGGAGTCTTCGAGGGATATTCCGACGACAATATCGGTAGCACCTTGCACGATGAACCTGTCTGACGGGCTATCTCATTGGCAAAGTCGTACCACGAACAAACGCCCTCATTCGTAAAGTGGTAAACGCCTGCTACTCGCTTCTCCGCTTCTATAATGCTGAATATAGCCTGCGCCAAATCCGCTGCGTAAGTCGGACTGCCTATCTGGTCAAACACTACCGACAACTGTTCACGCTCGGCAAACAGACCTTGCATCGTCTTCACGAAATTCTTACCGTAGGCTGAATATAACCATGCGGTACGCAGGATAATAGCCTGCGGATTCGTTTGCAACAGCAACCGCTCACCCTCCAACTTCGTACGACCGTAGGCTGTCTGCGGCGACGGACTCTGTTCCTCCGTGTAAGGAATGTAACCCCTTCCGTCAAACACGTAGTCTGTCGATACATGCACCATCGGCAGTTTCGTGCGACCTAAGTTCAATACAGCGTATGCGTTGATGCGTTGAGCCATTGCCTCGTCAGTCTCCGCCTTGTCCACATTCGTATAGGCGGCACAATTCACAATGAAATCAATCTGATGAGCCGCTGTGTATGCAAACACGGCGTCCGTATCCGTAATATCTAACTCTTCCACATCGGTGAAGAAATACCGATGGTGCGGATGCTCTGACGATAGGTCACGCATCTCATTGCCTAACTGACCGTTTGAACCGGTAATAAGGATATTCATGATGTCAATGTTTCAGGGTCTGTATATATTCTTCCAACAATGGATGTTGCTTGTCTTTTTCGCTCAAGATCATCTTCTCTCTCGGCACCTGCCAATCGATATTCAACTGTGGGTCGCTGAGCAATATACCGCCCTCCGACTCCTTGTGGTATAAGTTGTCACACTGATACGAGAAAATAGCCCGTTCCGATAACACCGAGAAACCGTGAGCAAACCCCTGCGGTATAAGAAACTGACGATGATTCTCCTCCGACAAACGGACCGAAAACCATGTCCCGAAGGTCTTGCTGCCCTCCCGCAAATCAACCGCTACATCCAACACCTCACCCACAATACACGATACTAACTTCGACTGGGAATAAGGCATACGCTGAAAATGCAAACCCCGTACTACGCCATAACTCGACGACGACAAATTGTTCTGAACAAAATGTTGCTTTATACCCGCTTTCGCATAACGCTCGGCATTATAGGTCTCCATAAAGAACCCACGCTCGTCCTTGAATACATCAGGCTCAATAATCAACAGACCCTCAATAGGTGTTTCAATGATATTCATACTGTCTCTTTTAGCGACTACAAAAGTACTGCTTTTTTCTAACTAAAACAATACCTCCCCTCCCAATATATCTTCCCTTCCCTCCCAATATACACCCCCTCCATCAAAACTCCCCTCCATATCGCTTATATCACCCCTGCATGTTAATTGTTAATTGTTAACTGTTAATTATCCCTTTGCCCACCGTCTGTAACTTTGTTCATGTCAACCGTAGAGCCATAGCGTGCTATGGCTCTCAACTCTCCTTAACAGAATAAACCCTGTGTTACCCACCAACCACACAACGCCCCTCAATATATCGTTGCATATTAATTGTTAATTGTTAATTATTAATTACATTCT
>CAVHKB010000024.1:3845-17313 GCA_963636305.1 Prevotella sp. P5-108 | reverse complement strand
AGCAGCCGTTGCCGCTCTCACCGACGCAACCGCCCTCGAAGCGTACGATTACCGAGCAGGCTATCCCGCTGTCCTCTCGCTCACAACCACGCCTGTTTCGACAGACGGAGAGTAACGGAATGCTCATTGCCGAATGGATAGCGTGTCGCCACTGACAGAACCTATTTACGAACTTACAAATTGACAAACTGAATACAGAGTGGAATGGATAAATGCAATCGTAACGGCAGTCTGCTCGCTGCTTGCTGCCATAGGAGGTGGCGGGATTATCTATGTCAAGCAGAACCGTGCGATGAAGGAGGTGGAGGTCGAACTCAAGCGGCAGGAGGGCGAGAGCAAAGAGATAGAGCAGTGGAAAGAACTCTATCAAGAGGTCAAGTCGGAGAACAAACGCTTGTCGAGTAAGGTGGACGAACTCTACCGCCAACAGCACCAACTGACGCAGCAACTCTTTGCTTTGCAGAGCAATCTCGTTCAGTATTCCTGTGTTCGGGTTTGTGGCAATCGCGTCAAGTTAGACTTTGCGGGAGACACCACCGCCAAGTGCAAGCCGAAACTTGAAGACAAGTCCCAAGATAATTAGTTATGCATTAACATCTGACAGCGCAGCGGTCTGACATCCAACAACCGCAGGCGGTCTAAGTACACAACATAAAAAATTCTATTGCGTATGAAACTCAAGAACCCCGTCGCCTCGCTTACTCGAGACGAACTCACCATCAAAGGTATGCGCTTCATCAAGAGCCGGCAGCCTAAAAAACGAAAGAAACGAGTAACCTACAAAATGTCCCTGAATCAATGAACGGAAAGATAACAGACATCGGATGGTACACATCCTCTCGCAACGAGCCTATCTCCAAAGGCGGCAGAAGTGAACAGTTCAACCGCTATCGCCCTGTCAAGACCTCCTATCTCGGCAGACCTACCGACCCGATGGCAACGCTCTATGGCTTCATCGAGGCGTTTCGGCTACGGGGTATCGAGTTTGGTAATTGGATAACCCAAGACGAAAGGCGGGCTTTTGTGCCGGCACTCAATACCACACTCAACGAGTTGGGGGCTATTATGCATACGAGCAACATCGGTTTCGACCATAATATCGGTATCGCACTCGGTGCCAGAGGGCGACGAGGTGCGCTTGCGCATTATGAGCCGGTGCTGAATATGATTAACCTCACGCGCAAGAAAGGCGAGGGCTGCCTTGCCCACGAGTATGCCCACGCACTCGACTACAACTTCGGGGCTTTCATCGACCAAAACGCCCGCTATAACGCACTCTCCGGAGGACATAACGCCGACCCGACCCTGCCGCTCAATACGGGAGGGCAGTTGCGTGCTTTGGTTAACAACATTGTCGATTCTATCTGCAACGGCGAGAACTACCCTGCTCTCCGACGCTACGATGCGAAGCGGGAGGTGCCCTATTGGACGCGCCGTACCGAGATATTCGCCCGCTTCTTCGAGCAGTACATCGCCTATCTCTATAAGCAGAAGGGGCAGACCAACCGCATATTGTGCCAACCCTACGACAGTTATATCGCAGGCAAGGTCTATGTCGCTCACGAAGACTTTCTGCGTATCAAGCCCGTTGCTGACCAACTGATGCAGGAGTTCTCGCGTTTCTTGTGCAACCAAGGCACCTTGCGTACTACACCCTATCCGGCCAAACTCGCCATTGCACCTGCTGCCACCGATTCCGTAGCCGGTATGCCGACCACTCCTATCTCCTACCGGCAGTATGTGGCAATGCGCCAAGACATAGCCACTGCCGGCTGTTTCGATACGGCTTATTGGGTATTCTTTGTGCCACGGGACGACAAGTATAAGAAGATACAAGGGGTGTATGTGGTCTATGGCAACCCTGCGCTTGAGTTATCCAAGCAGCGTACACTTGGAGGGCATACCGACTTTGTGATATACAAATATACGAGCCGTCCCAACTCGAAAAGCAAGATAGCCAATACCACTCGTATTCCGGCTTTCTATTGCGATGAGCAGCGTCTGCATGCGTTGTGCGTGCATAGCAAGCAGACCATTGTCCTGCAAAACGGCTCGCAGCATATCGATACATGGCATCCGTCAGATACCAAGAAACCCGCTGCCACCAAAGGAACCAAGGCAAAAAGTTGAGAGTTGAGCGTTGAGTGAAGTTTAGAGTAGAGAGTGCGTAGTTAAATTCCTGACCCGATAATGCATTAATGGTTAATTAACGGCAATTAACGGAGAAAAAAAACTCTCCACTTCACGCACACTAAACTAAGTACCTGATGCGTAAGTACAAATTACATAGTACCCATTTCCTATTCGCCCTGCTGTGGGTATGCGGGTTATCAGCCTGCTCCCCACAGCAGCGGCTGACAAGGTTGCTCCGTGAGTACCCGGAACTCAAAGTCCGCGACACACTCATACAGGCGATTGTTCCCATCGAAGCATTGTCACACGACACACTCTTATGCATTGGGTCTGCTGCCACGCCATGCCCTGATTGCGATTCGCTGCTTCGTGCTTCATTGCGAGGCGGAGTATCTGTTACCGCAGGACGGGCAAGAGCCACACTTGCAGCCGACACAGCGGGACTGCGCCTTACAGCAGAACAACTGCCCGACACGATAGTCCGCGAGGTGTCAGTGCCTGTCGTAGAATATGTCGCCGTAGAACGAGAGAAACCGGAGCGACCCATGCGCACTTTCTTTCGTATCTCGGGTATCATCGCATGGTCAGTCCTCGCCTTGCTCCTTGCCTTGCGTATCATCCGCTTGTTCTGCAAGGTCTAACCTCTAACAGCGCAGCGGTCTAACCTCTAATTAAATGAAACGAACCACTAAAATAATCATCTCCGCTACAGCCGCTACCACGGTTATTGTCTTGGTGGTGTTAATCGCTCTGTTGGTGCGGTTCTTGTTGGCGCGGAGAGTAACCGACACTACAATGAAACAGTTCTCTGATACACGCCTCCCGAGAGGCTATCGCAACAACAATCCGCTCAATATCCGTATCTCGTCCTCCTCATGGCTCGGTAAGGTGGCAGATAATACCGATGGTGTATTCGAGCAGTTCTCCGACATACGCTATGGCTATCGGGCGGCTATCAAGACCATCCGTAACTACATCACCAAGTATGGTTGCCGTACCATTGCCGACATCGTGTCGCGTTGGGCACCTGCCAACGAGAACAACACGGCAGCCTATATCGCCAATGTCTCAAGCCGTACAGGTATCGCCTCCAACGCTACCATCAGTGCCAACTCCGAAGAGCAGATTACCAAGATAGTCTATGCCATGGCTATCTCCGAGAACGGCTCCACCCCTGCTCCCGATGCCTCCGCCATCACCGACGCATGGAATATGCTATAGCGGGGTGCTCCCCGGCGGGTGCTCCCGCAGAGCAATAAGCCCATTCGGCGGGTAAATCGACACCTACAACAAGCCCCAAGTGTATAGATAGGCACGGCAAAAATACAGAAACTCTTGTACTTTTGCAGAACTTTCCGTATCTTTGCACCCAAATTCTACAAACAACTAATTCGCTACTACTATGACTGCAAAACAAAAGAAGGACATCGAGACAAAGCAGAATCGTTTGGTGACGCTGATGTTGACCAAAGCGGGGCTAAAAAAGCAAGACATTTACGATGTTGCTATGCGTCGTTGGGTGAATGGGAACTTAGACTTGCTGAGTTCTGCTGAACGGGCGGAGTTTAAGGATGTGCTGTCGCTATGAAAAATAACGAGAACAACATCTTTGTTGATACCAACTGCCTAATCGGCTTTCTATGCGACAAGCACAACCTCCGCAAGAAGGCAGATGAATATAATACAAACGCTATCAAATACCTGCTCAAGCAAACGGGAAAGCGGTTGTATATATCCTCTTTGTCTATTGCCCAACTCACGGCAACATTCCAGAAAAGAATGTCCCGCGAGGAACTAATCAGTGATATAAAGTGGTTGGTATCAAGATTCAATGTGGTCGAGTTTAACAAGAGCGATATCACAATAGCTATTGATAGTATCTGTATGAAAGATGTGGAAGATTCATATCAATATCAAATGAGCCAAAAAACTCGTTGCCTATATATACTCACCAACAATAGCAAAGACTTCTCCTGTTTCTATAATGTGTCTATCTGCACCCCCAAGACGGTTCGTAAGATGATATTCGATTAACTGCTCCCTCGCATTTATATGTTCTACAACATATTTTCGGCATACTAATTCGGTAAAATAGCCGAAAAATACGCAAAAGTGCAGAAAAAATGCACTTGCCTCTTGCACAATCCAACCAAAACCCCTACCTTTGCACCGTTCAAAGTATTAATGTCATAGAGCGGTGATGATGTGCCGCCTACGGGTGGTATTTTTGTTGCCCATAGTGTAAATAACGGTATAGACCGAATGCCCTGTGCGTATTGCTGTAATGGCGTATGCGAGCTCTATGACTAGACTTTGAACAGCAGGTAGCATTCGGTTTTTTGTGTTCAATGTTCAAAACTTAGTCATTATGGAGAATCCAATCAACGCTTCCTCTGCACGCAGAGAGATGCAAGTCACGGGCAAGCACCTGAATGGTGCCAAGGCACGCAAGTTCTTTACCTGTCTCGCCGATGCCATCAGTCCCACCGATGAGGTAGTCGGCTCGCTCGATCTCAACGACTACGGCTTTCAGACCACCTTTGCCGTCAACGGAGCCGTCATCGCAGTCAGTATTCTCGGTATGGAAGGAGGTGAGTTATGATGTCCGCTCTTTCGATGTCTGTTCTGCCGTCAGCGCAGGACTATCTTGCCCCCAACGCCACGCCCGACAGTCAGCCCATCCTGACCGACTGCCAACGCCTACGCGACATGCACTTCCAACTCGGGCAACTCTGTTCCGGTCTTACCTTCGATGATGAGCGTCGCCACGAACTGCACGAGATGATGGACACCGTAGCCGACATCTATGCCGTGCTGCACGCCATCGCCCAAGAGAGCCAAGCCTATGCCCGCCGCAACCGGGGCGGGGTGCTCCCCGCAGAGGCGGGTGCTCCCGCAGAGCGATAGTCCCATTCGGGTGTCGTGTCTCCACTGACAACAACCTCGTGGCAGTAAGTATCGCAGAGAGCGTGCCGAGTTCTTGGCACGCTCTCTGCTTTTCCTCTGCCTGTTCTACTCACCTACTGATTTGTATATTTGCAGAACTTTCCGTATCTTTGCAGCGAAATTCAAACTTATAGAACTATGCCACGGACTTCAAAACTCAACGATGCACAACTCAAACTGATACAAATGTTTGAGTTTGCCTCTACGCCCAAGGAGGAACAGGAACTGATGCAGGCTCTGCAAGACTACTATGTGAAGCGGTTCATCAACGCCCGCAGGCGCGTGATGAAAACGGGTAAATTCAGTGCAGCCGCAGTGGATGCCTATATCAAGACCCACCAACACGGCAAACCTATCCAATGAAAATCGTATTAGATACCAACTGCCTAATCCAAATCGTAACAGGGCGAGGGTATAAGAATGCAGTATGGGAAGCCTTTCTGCACAAGGAGTATGTCTTGTGCTATACCACGGAGATACTATGCGAGTACGAAGAGGTGCTGAATCGTTTCTTTCATGATGCGGAACTGACCAAGGCAGTGCTGCAAATCTTGCTTACCGGTACGAACACAGAACGGATAGACCCGAGTTTCCGCTTTCGTCTAATTACGGAAGACCCGGACGACAACAAGTTTGTAGATTGCGCTATCATAGCCGGTGCCACCTATATTGTTTCCAATGATAGGCACTATAATGTGCTGAAATCCGTTGCTTTTCCGCCGACTGATGTAAAACGCTTGAAAGAGTTTGCCGATATTCTCAAAAGCCTATCCAATCACCAAAAACAATAGCCGATTGATACTAAACACGCTTCACCTACGCTTCACCTACGGGTCAGATACGAGTTACTTATATAGCCTGTTCCAAGTCGGAGCAGGCTGTTTTTTGCCGAAAAAGTTGTACCACCCCGATTTGTACCACCATTTGTACCCACTTTTGTACCACTCGTAACCGAAAGATACACAACCGATTACACGCTTTTCTGCTCAAGGTGGTACAATGGTACAACTTTTTTCCTAAATTCAACCGCTTCTATGTTTATGCTGTAAAAGTCCGCTCAAAAGTCATCCGCCTCGGCAATGATACGCACCATGTTCGGGTCGTAGTGATTGGCATATCGTGTGGTCATCGCGAGGTCGTGATGGTCGGCAGCCTGCATCACGGTCAGCGGGTCAACGCCGCTCTTTATCTTATCGAATATGCCTGTATCGCGCAGCGAGTAGAGTTGCATCTCATCGGGCAAACCCAACGCCTTGCGCATCTTTTCCCACTGCTTGCGAAACGCTTTGCTCGTGATGGCGCACTTGTCAGGAGCCCACTTGGTGCCGAATAGGTAGTCGCCGCTCTTGCTGTGCTGAATGTGTGTGGCAAGTCGCAGTATCAAGTCCGCAGAGAGCGGAGCATTGCGTCCGTTCCCGTTCTTGGTAATCTCTTGCGGCAGGGCAATGTAGCCGTCCTTGAGGTGCAGCATATCCACCGTGATACGCGTTATCTCTATCGGTCGTATGAGCGAGGTATAGACCAGTGCGCAGACCAACACCATCTCGGGACGCTTCTGCTCGTAGTATTCGCATATCCGCGTGCGTTGCTCTTTGGGTATCAGTATGCGCCGCTTCTCCTGCTTGCGCTTGGTCTTCATCAACTCGAAAGGGTTCTCTTTGATGTAGCACTTCTCCTTTGCCCACCCGAAGAAAGCCCGTGCCAACTTCAGCATGTTGTTGTAGGTGTTGGGATTGCTGTGCTTCTCGTAGTACCAATCCATGTAACGCACGGCGATGGTGCGGTTGAAATACAACGCCTTGCAGCCGGGCAGTTCCTTGTCTATCCACTTGCCGAAGATAGAGACAAAACTCTTGTAACTGCGCATGGTTTCTTTCTTGAGTTCCTTGCTCCGCTCTGCTACATAGCGTTCCAACACCTGACTGATAGGCGTGTAATAGCGGGTGTTCTCGCTTTCGCCAAAGGGTGTCCAACCGCCTGCCAACTTGGCATTGATGTCTTGCACTATCTCTGCTGCGCGTACCTTGAACTCAGCAGTGGTGCGACAGTGCTTGCGCAACAGATTGAGGCGTATGCGCTTTCGTTCGAGCAGATTGGTGTCCGGATTGAGGATGTGGAACTCCACTTGCCAGTCGCGCTTGGTGTGATGTAGCATTGCCGGCAGGTATCGGTATTGATACTGAAACGGCTCACTCCTCGTCGATGAGCGAGCAATTCCCGTGTTCTTGGTCTTTTTCTTTGTAGTGCCGCCTGTCGTATTTTCATCAGAATCGAGTGCTTTGTCGGCTGTGTTCTCTACACTGCGAGAACTTTCCGCCGTGTTCTTGCCGGCACTCCGACTTTTTCCTGCCGTGTTCTTGTCATCACTGCAAGAACTTCCTGCTGTGTTCTTGGTAGAATTACGACTGCGTATGACACGAGCATTCGGCTCTGATGATTCAATCGGAGCCGGTACATTATCTTGCAAGTCAGGCTTGCTTTGTGATTTTTTGGGGAGGGACATTTTTTTTCTTCCGTTGCCGACATCCCTGTAGTTATTGGGGATGTCCGGTCAATCGGATAGAGAAAAAAAGCGACGCATTGGCGACGCACTTTTTTGCGTCATTTTGCGTAATTTGCTGATTATCAGCGTTAGGGTGGAGTGTGGGGCTCGAACCCACGACACTCGGAACCACAATCCGATGCTCTGCCAACTGAGCTAAAACCACCATATTCAATTGATGTGAAGAACAGGTTTGTCTAATGCTTCTCCCAATTGCGGGTGCAAAGGTAAGACAAAGTTTTTATTCTTGCAATAGGTTTTGCATAAAAAAGTGATTATGTGGCAAAATCTCTTTTAATGGGCGATAGACAAACGGGCGTTTTGTGATAAGAGGGTGGGGGATTGTCAGTTCGGGAGAAGTGATGTGGTAGTCTTCGTATAGGAGGATGTCGATGTCGATGAGCCTGTCGTGATAAAGTCCGTTGACTGTTTTATCTGTTCTTCCCATTTCCTGTTCGATTTGTTGCGTCGTTTCCAACAGTTGGTAAGGGGAGAGTGGGGTGTTGATGCAAACGACCATGTTGAGAAAAGTGTGTTCGGAAGCAAAGCCCCATGCG
Source organism: Prevotella sp. P5-108 (assembly GCA_963636305.1). Taxonomy (GTDB): domain Bacteria; phylum Bacteroidota; class Bacteroidia; order Bacteroidales; family Paludibacteraceae; genus Colicola. The sequence continues at coordinate 9,135 of CAVHKB010000024.1, read as the reverse complement.
GAAGATTCTATGCAATTGGAACGACGGACGATAGTACCTGCTTCTTTTTCGAGAAGACAGAGGCACTGGTTGATGTTGGTTGCCTTATCTCCCAAATTGGTTCCTATGCCTAAATATGCGAACATTTATAATTAGCCGTAAAATCCTAATGATGTGTAAGATATTCTTCCTATATTCTTCCTATATTCTTCCTATATTCGTCCTATATGCGTCCTATATAATTCCTACGCAGGCGTATAATAAGGATTATTTATGTAATTCGACAGATGATGCCAATTTTATTTATATTTGAATGGTAGGGGAATGGTATTTCTGTGTAGGAAGACCGTTCAGTCCTTGGCATCGAATTCGTTTTGTACGCTGTCCCATGCGATGGCTGCAATTTGCTGAATGGGACGATATGTGATGCTTTGTTCTTGCAGTTCCGGTTTCAGGAAGTGGAACTGTTGATCTAACAATGCCACTCCGTTGAGGATGATACTGACAATCAAAGCCCATTTAGCGGCGCCGAAAAGTGCGCCTATGAGTCGGTTGAGCCATCCGAGAGAGATGGCGTGCAGAAACCGTGTGATGATTTTACCTACGAAATGGAGAGAAAGTACGATGGTAGTAAAGAGCAGTGTCCATGCAATAAGTTGGCAGACAGCGGGTGAAGTTGTGATGTATTGGGAGAGCCACAGCGCGAGGTTCGGAGCCCATATTTTGGTGCCAATGATTGCCGCAATTAGTGCAACGAGCGTAGTAAGTTCTTGCACGAAACCTCTCATGAGTCCGCGTATCAGTCCGTAGCAGACAGGCAGCAAGACGATAATATCGATAACATTCATATCGTGGTATTTGTTTACTAAGACTCCCATACTTCTGCCGTTGCAGGTAGAAATATGGGAGTCAGATCAGCCGTAGTACCGATTATTTGGAAGAGTACTCCTTCATTACCCACTGTTCGCCTTCGTTGTTGGTGAAGTCGATGATATCGTATCGTGAGCGCAGAGTGATACTCCAGTCCCATTGGTCAGGGTCGTTTCTGCCATTGTCGGTATAGTGTCCGAGAATGCCGACGATAGTTCCTTTGTAGTCGGCAGAAGGCAAGATGATATGTGCGAACTTGGCATATTCACTTGTAGAGACAAGGCTTTGCTTTGTACCGTCGTTGATGATACGCCCTTGCGGGAATCCGAGGTTATTGGTAGTAGGAGCGAATACACAACTATATTGGTCGGTTTCGGGATCGCCGTTGGTACATCCTGTAGGCGTTCCTTGATTTTCGTACATACCTGGTATTTCGGAGCCGGACGCTTGTTGGAAGTACACATTTTCGATGCAGACAAGTTTGGCATCCATCTCATGATAGTCAGCGTCGTTATCGGGTGTGCTGATGATGTCCGCCAAGGTCAGAGTGTCGTAAACAATGGCTTTCGTGTCGGGCGTACCAATGAGTGTAGTTGCTTTGTTGAAGATAGGTGCAGGAATGCGTCCCGGAGCCCATCCGACCTTTTGGTAGGCATACTGTGCATAGATGTTGTCGTTGTAGGAGGGGACACAGAGTTGCGGTTCGTTGGCATATTTGCCTATAGCCAGTCCGTTGACGCGTATTTGAATCATTTGTCCGAGTGCGTATTGTCCACCTGCATTGCTTGCATCGATAGAGATACGGAGTGCTTGCTGTTTGCCGTTGACAATCTGCTGTATGACCATTGACTTGTAGAAGTTACCGTCGTAGTCTTGTGTTACCACTCGTCCACGGATATAGAGGCTTGGACCGTTCGACGGAATGGTATCGATGGAGAACCAACCTCGATTGTTTTTCGTATAGTCGGTGGGGTCAATCTGATAACCACCGTCGTAGGTATAGGAGCGTTCACGGACAGGAAAGAGAACTCCACACTTGGTCATGTATTTGGAAACGAACTCGTTGAGGGTGTAGAGTGTGTCACCGGCTTGAATCATTTTGTCGGCGGCTTCTTCCGAAACATAGAGTTGCTCGGGTTCGATAGCCTTAGGTGTGCATGCGGCAAAGGAAATGAGCAATGCCGAGCCACATATTGCATATAATAGTTTTTTCATAGTGATGAGAAGTTATCGTAGTTAGAACTTATAGGTTACATTCAGGAAGAAATTAGCGCCCCATGCATAATAGTATTTGGCAGGGAATTTCCACACATTGTTCGTTATAGCGGAGTTGGTGGTTGATTGCACTGATTGTCTTGGCAACCGAGCCTGTTGGTATCCGCCTGTTTTCATGTGCGTGTTGTTGGTGATGTTGCTTACGGACAGGTTGATGGAAAGCGATTGTCGGTTCTTCAGATAGATGAGTTTACCTACAGAGATGTCAATCATAAAGCGGTTGTACCATTTGCTGTCCACAAGGCTTTCCTGGTCGGAAAGGATGTTGTAGGGATATTTCAAGACGGGGATACCGTATTTGTCGTACACCTGATTGCCTTCGGCATCTTTTTCCAAGAACGTTGTAGAGGTATTGCTTGGGTTGGGAACTGCATAGGACCCGTTGACGGTAGTACCATCGGCACGAGTGTTGGTGTACAGTCCTTGCATCCGTCGTGAAGGAGCATAATCGAGGTAATTCCAGTCGAAGTAGGATACAGTGATATCCGCGAACCACATTTTAGGGTGGAAGAATGACAGTTTCAGTGAGGCGTTAAGTTGCGGTCCGTTAGCCACTTTGAGTCCCTTAATGAGTACACTGTCTTTTACTTCGAAGAGCGCACCTTTGGTAGCGTCTTCTGCAAGCGCCATGCCATTTTCGGCACTTGTTACGGAATAGGCGTTGCTTGTATAGTGATAGTCACCGATAGCGAGCATAGGAGTGAGTGTGAAGTACGTGCCTAACTTGAAGGCAGCAGCGGCTTCGATACCCCGATGCACCCGATTGATACCCGTGATGGACTGGTTAACGAAGGTGCGTGCTTCGTCGTCGTAGTATCCATTGAGTTCGGTGCCGTTCCAGAAGTGCGTTTGGAACGCTGTGATACGACCACGGACAACAGGATAGTTGAACTCGTAGGTGAGGTCGTAACTAACCACTTTCTGTGAGGCAGCGTAGAAGTCTTTGAGCGATTTGGCTCTATCGTGCTGATAGATAGTACTGATAGCGCGGTCGTGAACACGAGGTGAGATATATGCATCGCGCGCCAAAGGAGCATTGGTTTCTGCTATAGCGTTGACGCGTATTTGGTTCCGTCCATTGATTTTGTAAGCAGCCCCTAATTTGAAGGAAGGATCGAAGAAATTGTGTTGCCAACCGTTGTAGGTAGATAACTGTTCACCTCCATTCATTATCGTTTGGTATTGCTTGCCGAGATAATAGAACGCCTCATCCGGTTGGAGTTGCGAAAGATACCAGGCGCGACCATTGAGCATTCTTGTACTTCGATTGATGCCGACATAGGTCAATTTGAGAGCATAGTAGAAATCAACAGCGTTGAAGTTCCATTCATTTTGCGCCCATGCGGCAATTTTGGTCATATTGATTCGATAGTCGTATCCAAAGCGTCCGTTGGTGGTGATGACGCTATTGGGATTGTAGATGTTGTTTTGTTTGACATTATCAATATCGGATTGGGTCATACCGATATTGGATGCGAGTTCCTTGAGGTCTCGTTCTGCAAAGGGGTCGACATCGATCCACTGATTACCGCCTAACAGGTCGTCAACCGTTTTGTAGTGGATGCCTTGCGAGAATTTACCCTCTAAGCCAGCAGTGATGGATAGATGGTCAAAGGCTTTGTTCTGATAGTTGATGTTAGCAATAGCCTCTTGCAAGTCGTTGTGTCGGCGTTCCAACATATACTTGGCAGAACCATCTGGGTCGATGATATTATTCTGGTAGTTAGCCGCATAGAGATTGTTCCAATTGATTTGCGTAGCATCATTATCTCTGCTTGTCCAAAGGTCGGTCAGTGAATTGTAGAGGTTCGCATCGATAGACCCACCGATACCGAGTTCCTCATTGTATCCACCTATAGTTCTACCGGTCCAACTGCCTGAACCAAATTGTCCAGTAAATGTCTTACTAATAAAATTGCCCTTATCATCTATTTGCCCGTCCCATAAGAACGACGGCAGGTTACGATAGTAGTCAGGACGAGGGTCTGGGGCGTTATAGAAAGTCAACGCCGAATTGCTGTAGAAACTATAGTGATAGCCAAGTGCCACTTTAAGAGTTTGAGCGTTGTCGATATTCCATTCGTAATCAACAATAGCGGTAGGGTCAAAACTTTTAACGACTCTGGAATTACGCACTTTGCCATTTTGGTAACCCCAGTAAGGATTATAGTAGATAGAACCTGTGAGATTATAGACTTCTTGGGTAACGGCAGCAGACTGTCCTCGTTCTGTTGGCGAGCCGAATGTTGTGATGGTCATTTTATGCTCCCCGTTAAGCCATTGCTTTTCAGCAGTGAAGAAGTAACCAAACGAGTTATAACTGATACCTTCCCCAATGATGCCTTTATTGTCAATATAAGGGCTAAACCTCCATGCCAATTGACCTGTGAATGCCCAGCCATTGGTCAGTACCCCCGAAGAGTATGTTGCGTTTGCCCTAATTTTATAGTTCCTGTTAGTACCCGCTACGCCTACTTTCCAACCTTGTGCATAATTGCTTGCGTGCATCAGTATGTTAGTGGACTGTCCCATGCCGCCAAAGGTGAAAGAGTTGGCTTCTATGCCATTGACGACATCTTTGTTCCTGCTTGCATCGTTCAAACCACCAATCATAGAGTAGTTAAAATTACCTCTCTCTTGACTATTGAAATTCAGTCCATTGATGTATGTCTGTTCATACTGCTGCTCATACCCGCGTTGGCGATAACGAACCGACGACCATGCGTATGAGGTGTTTTTGTTAAAGACATCAGTACTTGCACTCGTGTTTGAAGCCATATTTTGGGAACGACCCTCATCGTCATTCAGTTCGTTCTCAGTTAGTTGTAGTATCACTTCTTCGTGTAACTCTTGCTGAATATCTCTCTGTAGTGCGACATTCCCCATATTGTTGCTCGTGTTTTGCTGCAACTGGATGAGTTGTACGGTCGTGATAAAACCATCGGCAGACACAACAACCTCTTCCGTAATAGGTTCCAGATAAATCAGTGCAAACTCCCCATTTGGATTAGTCGTCGTGCTGATGTTTTGGTTGGCAAGTAGGACTTTTGCACCTGGAATAGGCGTATTTGTCTCCTCTGAAATAATAACTCCCTTCAGCGATGTCTGTTGTGCAAAAGCCATCACCGAAAGACTACCCACCAATAGAATAGTAAGAATTCTACGC
>CAVHKB010000024.1:0-3835 GCA_963636305.1 Prevotella sp. P5-108 | reverse complement strand
TGTGTTCAGTGTTTTTGTATTGTTATTTATTAAGTAAAGATAATTTCCGACATTTCTCGCAGCATCTTGCGAGCATTGTTAAAACTCTGCGCTTTTTGGGGTTCTCGGGAAAGGTATCACGTCCCGAATATTCTGCATGCCTGTCACAAACAACATCAGTCGTTCAAAGCCCAATCCAAAACCGGCATGTGGTGCCGAACCAAAGCGACGGGTATCCAAATACCACCACATATCCTTCATCGGAATATGCCTACGCTCTATTTCGGCATTCAGTTTGTCAAGATTCTCCTCTCGTACCGAACCGCCTATAATCTCGCCTATCTGAGGGAACAACACGTCCGTACCTTGCACGGTCTTATTGTCCTCGTTTATCTTCATGTAGAATGCCTTTATTTCCTTCGGGTAATCGGTCATAATGATGGGCCTTCCGAAGTGTTCTTCCACTAAATATCGCTCATGTTCCGAACTGAGGTCATCGCCCCAGTTACATGGGAACTCAAAGTGTTTACCTCCACGAACAGCCTCTTGCAGAATGTTTATGCCTTCTGTATAAGGCAGACGGACGAACTCTGTATCAATAACCGACTGTAATCGCTCAAGCAGTCCTTTGTCAACATACTGATTCAGGAAATTCAAATCATCTTGACAATGATCCAATGCCCAGCGTACACAGTATTTAATGAAGTCTTCTTCTATATCCATCAGTTCGCCTTTGTCAATAAAGGCCACCTCCGGTTCAATCATCCAGAACTCTGCCAAGTGTCTCGGCGTGTTCGAATTCTCCGCACGGAAGGTCGGACCAAAGGTGTAAATCTTTCCCAATGCCATCGCCCCAAGTTCGCCCTCCAATTGTCCGCTCACGGTCAACGAGGCTTGCTTGCCGAAGAAATCGTCCGAGTAATCTATCTTACCCTGGTCATCATACTTCAAGTTATACAGATTCTTGGTCGTTACTTGAAACATCTGTCCGGCTCCCTCGCAGTCCGATGCCGTAATGAGCGGTGTGTGAAAGTAGAAATAACCGTGTTCGTGAAAATATGTATGGATCGCAATTGCCATGTTGTGACGAATACGCAACACCGCTCCAAATGTGTTCGTACGGGGACGCAAATGAGCAATTGTGCGTAAGTATTCCATACTCAACCCCTTCTTTTGCAGTGGGTATTTTTCTGGGTCGGCAGTGCCATACACCTCCAATGCTTCCAACTGTATCTCTACTGCCTGTCCCGAACCCTGACTCTCCACCAACAATCCCGTTGCCGAAATACAAGCACCTGTGGTAACTGGCTTCAACTGTTCTTCTGTAAACTTCGTAAGGTCCGCTACTATTTGTATGTTCTTGATGGTAGAACCATCATTCAAAGCAATAAAAGAGATGTTTTTGTTCCCTCTGCGACTACGAACCCAACCCCGTACATTGATGGGCGTTCCAAAGTCCGTCCGCTTAAGAGCATCGATAATAACTGTTCGTTGCATATATAAATCAATCTAAGCAATAATAAAGGAGTTTCTACAATCCTCTACAATCGCGGCAAAGATAGTAATAATTAACTGAATTCTAAAACCTTTATTACGTTTTTCATACATTTGGCAGGAATATCCCTCTCATTCAGGGTCCTTGTCATATAATAGTTGCATTCCCATCGCGGAAAATCCGCCGTCATGATAGATGTTCTGCATTGTCACCTTGCGGGTATAGTCCGAGAATAATACTGCGCACATGTTGGCACAATCATCGGCTGTAGCATTGCCCAACGGTGCCGTCTTGTCGGCTATCGTATAACCGTAGCGGAAACTCTCTATCCCGCTACCCGCCGTCGTCATAGTGGGCGATTGCGAGATAGTATTGATTCGCACATGCCGTTCCCTACCGTATGCATCGCCGAAGTTCCGTGCTATCGACTCCAACAATGCCTTCGCGTCCGCCATGTCATTGTAACCGACCACATGTCGCTGTGCCGCAATATAGGAAAGAGCAACCACAGAGCCGTATTCTTGCAACGCATCAAGTTTGTATGCCGTCTGAAGCATCTTGTGAAAGGATACTGCGGATATATCCAATGTCTGCTGATACCAATGATAATCCAAGTCTTCATATTCGCGCTTACGGCGCATATTCAGCGACATCGCTACCGCATGCAACACAAAGTCTATCTTACCTCCCAACACCTCTTGCGACTGTATGAACAGATTTTCCAAGTCCTCAAGACTCGTCGCGTCGGCGGGAATAATACGGGCATCTATCGTCTCGGCAAGTTGTTGAAGAGTCCCCAATCGAAGAGCCACAGGAGTGTTGGTCAAGACAAGGCTCGCACCCTCTTCACTGCACTTGCGGGCAACTGCCCACGCTATCGATTGTTCGTTCAATGCACCGAAGATGATGCCTCGCTTGTTAGCTAACAGTTGGTGTGGCATAATAGAATCTCTCTTTAGCAACTCTCAAACTGACGAAGGAATCGGGTATCGTTCTCGGAAAACAACCTCAGGTCTTTCACTCTGTATTTCAAGTTGGTAATTCGCTCTACGCCAAGACCAAAGGCATAACCCGACCACTCTTTGCTGTCTATACCGCACGACTCAAGCACATTCGGGTCTACCATTCCGCAACCCAATATCTCTACCCAGCCTGTACCTTTGCAGAACGAACATCCCTTGCCCCCACAGATGTTACAGGATATATCCATCTCTGCCGATGGCTCTGTAAACGGGAAATAAGAGGGTCTCAAGCGTATCTTGGTCTCACTACCAAACATCTCCTTTGCAAAGTAGAGCAACACTTGTTTCAAGTCCGCAAACGATACATTCTTGTCAATATACAAACCCTCTACCTGGTGAAAGAAACAATGCGCCCGTGCCGATATGGCTTCGTTGCGATATACCCGTCCTGGGCATAGCACGCGGATAGGAGGACGACCATGCAGCATCGCTCTTGTCTGCACCGAACTGGTGTGCGTGCGTAGCAATACATCACTCGGTTTCTGCACGCCCTCTTCTTTCTCAATGAAGAATGTATCCTGCATGTCGCGTGCAGGATGCTCGGGAGCAAAGTTCAACAATCCGAATACATGCAAGTCATCTTCTATCTCCGGACCTTCTTCTATAGTGAAACCCACACGCGAAAAGATGTCCAATATCTCTTCTTTGACCAACGAAATAGGGTGGCGCGTTCCTAAAACAATAGGATCGGGTGTCCTTGTCAAATCTTGTTTTTCCAACCGTTGGTTGTTCTCCTCAAACTGTTCCTTAAGCGTCTCTAACCGTTGTTGGGCAAGTGTCTTCAACTCATTGAGTTGCATGCCTATCTCTTTCTTCTGCTCGGCTTTCACATCCCTGAACTCTCCGAACAAAGCAGTTATCTCACCTTTCTTGCTGAGGTATTTTATACGAAGTGCCTCCAATTCATCTGCATTCGAAGCATGCATATCCTGCACCTGCTTGAGCAACTCTTGAATTTTCTCTTTCATCAGTGGTATTCTTTTAACTCTGCAAAGGTAGCCTTTTTTTTGAGAACAGACAAATACACCCGCTAAATTTCGTAACTACCCCAACAAAAACAACTTTTTTCCTCGTTCCAACCCCCTCCATTGACGGCTCACAACCCGCAACAGACTACTTCCACCGACAGTCTGTCGCCCTATAGACCGCCCTCCTGTCCGAAACATTGGTATTCCTGCTTGATTTGTTAACTTCTATAAACATATTCCCTCTCTGAACAATTCCGTTTTCCTTGTGAATACACAGAAACTGACGCTCGCCAAGCCCGATGAATACTGACTGTTTCAAACGATTTATATAGGTTTTATATAGGACGCATATAGGACGAATATAGGATGAA
>CAVHKB010000023.1:0-17382 GCA_963636305.1 Prevotella sp. P5-108 | reverse complement strand
GCGTGCTATGGCTCTCAACTCCCCTTCAAAAGACAAACCTCCTGTTCCCCTCAAAACCATATAACCCCCTCAACCCAACTCTGCATGTTAATTGTTAACTGTTAATTGTTAATTATTAACCCCCTTAACAAACCCACGCCCCGCACTCCACCAACCTCCAAACACATAAACTACCAATCTACTAAACTAATTTGCACCATTAAAAAACTTATACTACCTTTGCCGCGTTTTTCGAGAGAGGTTGTCGATATATTTATAAAAGGTATGAGCAAAAATCTGATTATAGTGGAGTCTCCTGCAAAGGCGAAAACAATAGAGAAATTTTTGGGACAGGACTATCATGTGCTTTCCTCGCAGGGACATATTAGAGACATTTCAGGTGTCGGGAAAAACAGTGTTGGCATCGATTTCCAACACGACTACGCACCTCACTATACTATCGAACCTGAAAAAATAAAAATCATCGAGAACCTCCGTAAAGCCGTCAACGAATCCGAACGCGTATGGCTTGCAAGCGATGAAGACCGTGAAGGGGAAGCAATTGCATGGCACCTCAAAGAAGTTCTCAAACTCTCCGATAACAACGCCAAACGAATCGTCTTCCACGAAATTACTCCCAACGCTATTAAAGAGGCACTTCTTCATCCGCGCGACATTGACTACAACTTGGTCGATGCACAGCAGGCACGACGAGTATTAGACCGTATAGTAGGTTTCGAACTCTCACCCGTATTGTGGAAAAAAATCACACCCGGTCTTTCTGCGGGACGCGTACAATCCGTCGCCGTACGCCTTATCGTTGAGCGTGAACGCGAAGTACGGGCATTTACACCCGTACCACATTACCGTGTCATTGCTGATTTCATAGGCGTTGCAGCCGACGGCACACCACAGACACTGCACACCGAACTCAACCACCGCTTTGACACGAAGCAGGAGGCAATCGACTTCCTCGAACAATGCAAAAACCAAACATTCACGGTCGCTTCTGTCTCGAAAAAACCTGCTAAAAGAACCCCTGCTCCTCCGTTCACTACATCTGGGCTGCAGCAGGAAGCCGCACGCAAACTGCATTTCCCAGTCTCTAAAACAATGCGCGTCGCACAAACGCTCTACGAGGCAGGACACATCACTTATATGCGTACCGACTCACTAAACCTATCCACTCTTGCTATCAATACCGCAAAACAACAGATACTTTCCCAATTCGGTGAGCAATATCACAAAACCCGTACTTTTCATACTACCGCCAAAGGCGCACAAGAAGCACACGAGGCCATCAGACCTACCTATATCAACAAACTGCAGGCAGGCACAACTGCCGACGAGAAACGACTCTACGAACTAATATGGAAACGCACTGTCGCTTCACAAATGGCTGATGCACAATTGGAGACTACACGGATAGAAATCACAGCACCTGCCATCCCCTATGCTTTCGTGGCTATGGGAGAAGTGGTACTATTTGATGGCTTCATGCGACTGTATGTACAGAGTACCGATGAGGAGAACGAAAACGAAAGCAAAATCCTACCTCGCTTCGAGAAGGCAACTACAATGAACTATGCTGCCATAACAGCACAAGAGTCTTTCACCAAAGCACCGGTACGCTACACCGAAGCCTCTCTCGTTAAAAAGATGGAAGAACTGGGTATAGGACGACCTTCTACCTACGCCTCTATTATAGAAACCATACAACAACGCAACTATGTCGAAAAGAGTGCGGTCGAAGGTGCCAAACGCAATGTAACGGTCATCTCTCTTAAAAACGGGAAAATAACCGATACCACCAAACAAGAATCCTACGGCGCCGATGCAGGCAAACTTGTACCTACCGACTTAGGATATGTCACCAACGATTTCCTAACCAAAGCCTTTCCTGATATATTAAACTACGATTTCACCGCCGATGCAGAAAACGCACTCGATAATATCGCAGCAGGAAAAGTAAAATGGGTCGCAATAATCGACAAGTTCTATAAAAAGTTCCACCCTGCAGTCGAAGCCGTACCAGGTGGCAGAATCGAAGGACGGTACTTGGGTATAGACCCTAAAACAGGACGAAAAGTAACCGCTAAAATAGGCAAGATGGGACCTTGCATACAAATAGGAACTCCCACCGACGACCAAAAGCCGCTCTTCGCTTCTCTCAAAAAAGGACAATCCATCTGCGACATCTCCCTGCAAGATGCACTCAACTTGTTCAATACACCTTTCCCCTATACAGTAGGCTCCTACGAAGGACATGACTTGATTGTAAGTGAGGGACGCTTCGGACCATATATAAAGCAAGATAAAACCTTCTATTCCGTGCCGAAGACTGTAGATGCACAACACCTTACACTCTCGCAGGCTATTGATATTATCGAGCAGAAACGGCAGGCGCAACTCCCTGTATATACCTTTGGAGACCTGCAGGTCCTGCAAGGGCGCTTCGGACCATACATCAAGTATCAGGAACAAAACTACAAACTGCCTAAAAATATCGACCTGCAGAACATTACAGAAGAATACTGCCGCGAACTGATAGCAAATACAAAGCCTTCTACCCCTAAAACAAGAAAAACTACTGCACGCACAACAAAAAAAACAACAAAAAAGACAAATAAATCTACAAAAACACCCGTTAAGGTATAGTTTTTGCTAATAAAACAACGGACTTTGTCCATTCGAGAAGTAGCGCAGTTGGTAGCGCACCACGTTCGGGACGTGGGGGTCGGGCGTTCGAGTCGCCTCTTCTCGACTGTCAGAAAACAACATACAAAAGAGGGAATCTGCAAAAAATATCGTTAAACATTTGCACAACCCTCCTGTGTTTTGTATCTTTGCAGCCACTTGCAAAGCACTGAAAAAACTTGCGGAAATAGCTCAGTTGGTAGAGCACGACCTTGCCAAGGTCGGGGTCGCGGGTTCGAGTCCCGTTTTCCGCTCATCTCACATTCTTGCCGCGATGGTGGAATAGGTAGACACGAAGGACTTAAAATCCTTTGGTCAGAAATGACTGTGTGGGTTCAAGTCCCACTCGCGGTACTCCCACAAAGAATAAACTCAACATTAGCAGATTGTCTGACATAGTCGGACAATCTGTTCTCGATTGTTTAGTCCGCAACAGCCAACCATCTGCACAAACTTGCCACTCCAATACGGGAACCAATACGAACACTTTGTTCCTGCTACTGCACAGCAACATCTATGCTCGAAAATTCAAGCACTTTCAATACTTTTTCTGTTAAAACATATTTTTTTCTTGCAAAAAGTAACTTTTTTCCAAAAAAAGTGTACAATGTAACAATTTATATTGTATCTTTGCAGCGGCAGGGTATATCCTTATGCGAAAAAATGGATATATTATTGTCAACAATTGTTTGTATCATGTTGATTATTAGAGATAAGCGCGTATGGTAAAATTCTACTTTCAAAAACTACTTTGTTTGCTGCTGTTAGTTGCCATCTCCTATGCTGTTTCTGCCCAAACACCTACTACGGTGGCTACTGCGCCATATTTCTGTGGATTTGAGGATGCTGCTGAAAACGCTAACTGGGTACTGAACCCGGGTTCTCCTGCCATTATCAACAATCCGAACTTTGTCAATAAGTGGGCAATAGGTCAAGCCTCCCATAAACAAGGATACAACGGATTGTATATATGCAAGGATAACGATGTCTCCCTCTCTGTTTATGCCGAGAAATCAGGATATACCTATGCTTATCGAGAGTTCAACCTGCCTGTCGGCGAATACGACCTTGCCTTCTCTTGGCGTTGCTTGGGAGAATTCAATGCCGACGAGGTTATTGCTTACTGGATGCCTGTATCCGTCACTACAAATGGAGGCTTGGTGGCTACAGAGCCTGCCGCTGTACGACCCTATAAAATCGCATTGACAACCGGTGCAAAAGGCGACTCTCTGCATAGTTCGTCTGCATGGCGCTATGCAAAAGGTACTGTCAAAGTAACAAATGCAAACCAGAACTATAAATTGGCGTTCCTGTGGCGCAATAACAACGACCGTACCTATAACCCTGGTGGCTGTATCGACAATGTACAACTCGCTAAAAAAGCACTCTCTACAGATTGTAACCAAATGCCTGCAAACTTGAATGTCACTATGGACAATGTCGCAGGGACAATGAATATATCTTGGTCGGGGACAAGAGGAGATACCTACGATATCCTTTATTGGCTCGATGGCTCTGGCGTGGTCGATTCTATCACGGGACTCACCAACTCGTCCTATACTATTCAAACGCGCGATATGAACACTGGACTCTATACAGTCTGGGTGCGTTCAGTATGCCCAGATGGTACAGCCAGCCTTTTTTCTGAAGTATCAGGCGTTAAGATAGTGGGTAAGATAAACACGCTGACAAGTGCTTGCCCTGAGGTGGCTATCCCTTATACATCTTTTTCCGAAGACGGAATGAAAGTATTGAAGATGAATTGTTCCGACGGGGGTAATTACTTCTTGAAAGCCAATGCAGTATGTGTTGGAGGTAGCATTGCAGGATATATGGTCGAAGAAATTCCCTATGCACCGCCTTTCCCGTTCAATGCAGGCGTACCATTCAAAGTAGACGGAGGTTGGAAAGACGATATATGGAGTCAAATAGTAGAACTGCCATTTAGTTTCTGTTTCTTTGACGGAGTCTATAATCAAGCACAAGTGGGTGCTAACGGTATTGTTACTTTTGACGCTACACATACAGCAGGGAGTTTCTGTAACTGGAGACTCTATGAGGAGCAAGACATACCGAACCCTAATTTCATTTACAAAAATAGTATATTTGGTGTTTACGAAGATGCACACATGGGTAGAATATCAGGCGATGGAGGTATGTATTTCGGTGTACTTGGCGAATATCCTTGCCGTACTTTCACCGCTTCATGGTACGATGCGCCGTCATACGCTTGCTTGTCTTACAAGAACACATATCAAATCGTAATGTACGAGGGAACCAATGTCATAGATGTCTATGTCAAACAGCGTCTCCGTTGTGACGATTGGAACAACGGTATAGGTATCATTGGTCTTATAAATTCCGATGGTACAGATGGCGTCGCAGCACCAGGTAGAAATAAATCCGACCAGTGGGAAGTAACAGAGGCAAACTCGGAAGCATGGCGCTTTATTCCTCTCTCAACCCCTTCTTACGAGATTACTTGGTATAAGGGAGTCGGATGTGACGGACCTGTTATAGGCAAGTCCGATAGTATATGGATTACACCAACCGATAGAACGCAAGATACTGTCACGGTGCGTATGCAGTTCTCTGCTTGTAATGGAGAGTATTTCGATATAAAGGATACTGCTATTATTCAATATCCTGTAATCGACTCCCTCGATGTGTTGGAGGTGAATATCTGTCCGGGCGAGGTCTATCAGGATAAGTATATCAAAACCGACGAAGAAGGTTATCACGAGGTAGTAGTGAAAGATGCTACAGGATGTGACTCCTTGGTTTATCGTCTTAACTTGAAAGTACACGAAGCAATACAGGAAACATTCGATACCACAGTATGTTATGGTGATACGCTCCATTGGAGAACGGCAACCTATACTAAAACAGGTACCTACACTTATAGCGAACGCTATCATACCGGCTGCGATAGCATAATACAGACAATCCATTTGACCGTATTGCCGAAAATAAACTACTCATTCACGGTCATCGATGCGATGAAAGGACCTAATTCAGGGGCTATTAACCTCTCCGTGCAAGACCAAACCTACTACTATACTCTCAATGGCGTGAAAAATGCTCCTCTGAACAATCTTACAGCAGGGGTATATGAACTGATTGTCTATAATCAGCAGGGCTGTGCTGCTGTCCCAGAAGAGGTAACCATAACAACGGAGTGTTTCGAAGGGGAACTAATACTGCCTATCGAAATGATTTGCGCCGACGAGGCTTCATTTGTAGTACCGTTCTCCAAACAATCGGGCTACTCTCCTGCTTATACTTTAACTTTCTCGAAAGAGGCGCAACAAGCAGGCTTCCAAGATATCATAATGAATGAGGAGTTGGATTTCAACGATGCCGACGAGGCGGAAGTAGTGGTGAACATACCTGCTAAAGTACGACCTGGATACTATTCGGCTACCCTTAATATGCAGGACCTTAATTGCGAAGATAAACATTACCCGTTCGAGTTTGCTGTATTCTATTCTTCGTCTATAGTGGCACAAAAATGGGACGATGTACTTGGTGTGTTGAACACAAGTGGCTATAAGTTCTCTGCTTACCAGTGGGTAAAGAACGACAAGCCGATAACAGGCGCGAATGCTTCATACTACTATCTCGGAGAAGATGCCGTATTCCAAGCAGGCGACATATATCAAGTCTTGCTGACAAGAGTGGGCGAAAGCCAAGCAGTACCAACTTGTCCTTTCTATCCCGATGTGAACAGAACTGCTTCAGCAACGCCATCTTTGAAACAAAGCGTAACGGCATGGACGGTGGATGCTCCGAATATAGAAAACGCAACGGTTACAGTTTTCAATGCGATGGGAATTCCTATTATGCAATATCCTATGACCAATGGTTCAGTCTCATTCCCTAAACCATCGCAATCAGGACTTTATCTAATTGACATCCAGCCGACCTCCGATATTCCGAGAACCACACTTCGCGTAATGGCAGGTCGATAAGCCCACTTGCTATTGTATAGAAAAAACAAACAATAATCGATAACAAACAACGGGATATAGGATGTATATCCCATAACCATTTTTTATTCATTTAATTTTTATGCCTATGAAAGGTTCTTATTCTTCTTTGTTGGCATCGAAAACTTACCGGCGGGCAATCTGCTTGTTTGTGGCACTATCAACATTATTGTTGACCTCACAAACCATACAGGCGGCTTGTACTGCCCCAATCGGTCTATCGGTGTCACACTTAAGCACTAATGCAGCAACCTTGCTATGGACACAATCAGACCAGGGTACACAGACTGACTATGATTATGTTGTATCCTCTAATCCGATTACGGATGCTGATTGGTCATCGCTTTCTGCTACAACAGCAGGTGTAGTAGCCTATGGAACTGCGCAAACATTGTCTATAACGCAGTTGTCTCTCACAGGGCTGCAGCCAGGTACAACCTACTATGTACTTTTGCGCCAGAATTGTGAGTGGAACTACGATAATGCCTCAGACTGGGTAACAACCTCTTTTAGTACAATGTGTACTCCTGTTGCATTGCCACTTGATACAATGAAGTTTGCATCAAGCACTATTCCCTCGTGTTGGATGACCGGTGGTAGTATCCTCCCCGTCCTGCAAACCACATATCGTTATGGGTCCGATGGTTATGCCGTAAAACTACAAAACTCTACAACCGCAAACTCTTTGCTTATCTCTCCTGCTATTCAGGGGGCAACTTCTGCTTCAGAGATAGTGTTCCGTGTTTATTCTACCGCTACTACAGGTAAACAACGCTTTGTAGTGGGCGTGGCAGATATCAATAGCGATATCACATCCGATATAGTGCCTATCTACGAGGACTCTACTGTCGCAGGGCAGTGGACAGAGTTCGTGGCATCAAACAATACGGGCTATATCAACGACGGTTATGTCTATGTTATTTATGCAGAAGCAGGTAACTCATCCACTTTCTATGTAGATAATATTATTATCCGAAGTGCAACCACTTGCCCAAGACCGTCCGACCTGAAGGTAAGCAATGTGGGTTCTAATTCGGCTACTTTTGCTTGGAAAGAGAATGGTACGGCTACTGCGTGGATACTCGAACTGACGCCTAAAGGAGGTACGGCTGTTACAATACCTGCAACCTCTAATCCGTTTACTTGTTCAACTTTAGAGGCAAACACGCAATACACTGTGCGTGTAAAAGCCAATTGTGGAACTGAAGAAAGTGATTTTTATGCTATTCCGGTTTCTTTTAGAACACAATGTGGTGAAATTTCTATTCCCTATTCTGAGAACTTCGAGGGTTATTCCAGTGGAGATGTTCCGGACTGTTTTACTGCTCTCTCTTCCGGTAGTAGTTCTGCAACTGTTTCCACCTCGTCTGGTAAATTCTTACGACTGAATCAGTATAATGGAACAACACCTGTTTATGCCGTATTGCCTAAATTCGATACTCAATTGAGCATGCTTAGAGCAACATTTGATTATCGTTATGAGAGTACTTCTTATGGATGGTTGGAAATAGGCTATATGACTGATAATTCCGATGAATCTACTTTTGTGGTGTTAGATACGCTCAAGAGAACAACTACTTTCACTTCAAAGGTAGTATTCTTCGATGATGTTCCTTCTACTGCATCATATATTGCGTTTCGATTTAGTGGAGTAACTTCTTCCTTCTATTATGGAGGTATTGATAATTTGGTAGTTGATTTGGCACCTTCCTGTAAATCTCCTACCGACTTGGTTATGGCATCTTATGGCTCTGATAATGCGCTCTTTACATGGAAGCAATCGTCTTCTGTATCTACTTGGGAGGTGAAATGGACCAATGGAACTGATTCCGGAAAGGAGATTGTCAATACTACGCCTTCTTTCACCTTGTCTGGCTTAACAGAACAGACAGTATATGCACCCGTTATACAAGTGCGTGCTATTTGTAATGTAGAGGATACCAGCGAGGTTCTATCTTCGTCTTTCTCGTTCAAGACCAAGTGTGCTACTGTGGCTATACCTTACTACAACGATTTCGAAGATAGTAAAACAAGTATACCTTCTTGTTGGGATAATTCTCAAGTTAAAGGTTCAGAGAAATGGGGTCCTTCCACTTCGGGTTATGAAGGGACAAATTGTATGTCCTATAAGGTTCCTTACTCTTATTCTTATTATTCTGGGAATTATAACCTGCTGACGACTCAAACGCTGTCGTTAACAGAGAATGCCCGTTTCTCTTTCCGCTATAAGAATACAAATTCTAATCAAGCGCGTTTCGATATATTGCTCTATGTAGATGATGGTCTTACTGTTGTTACGGATACATTGGATTCTGTTCTTACAGCGTCCTCATGGGCAAAGAAAGAATATGACTTGTCGCCTTATACCGGTAAACAAGTAGTTGTAGTATTTGCTGCTACAGTATTGTCCAATGATTATAATAGTTATGTCTATTTGGATGATGTCGAAATAGAGCCGTTGAGTACCTGCTCTAAACCCGAAAAGGTATGGGTAGGAGATATTACGAGCACTTCGGCGAATGTATATGTTCAAGGTGGCGATGGAACGATTAAGGTTGAGTATGGCGAAGGGTTAACTGCATCGGCTTCGAAGTCAACCACAGATACGACTATTGTATCTTTGACAGGCTTGACCATGATGACCAACTACAAGGTTGTAGCGTATGCAGTGTGTGATGCTACTCACGAGTCTCGCAAGTTAGATACCATTTCTTTCCAAACAGATCAAGACCCTGCTACTATACCTTACACCACAATCGCTTTCTCCGATTGGATACTGAAAAATGGTGACCAAGTCAACCATTGGAAAGTTGTTGACGATTCTCTATGTATTGTATATAAGAATGATTCAGGCAATGAAGAGAAAGGGTATAAGACAAGTTCTACTGGTTCTACTGTCTCTGTTACATCTCATGTGTATGCTACTCGTTCTTTTACTATTGAAGAAGAGGGTATGTACACATTCTCTTTCAAATGGAGAGCGCAAGGTGAAAGTAGTTACGACTATATGTTGGCATTAGTAGCACCTGTTAGTGAGGTTGTAGAGGCTGGGCGTGATATTAAGAATTCTCTGCCTACGAATTGGACTAAATTAGGTTCTGCTGATTATTTGAATCAACATGCAGCCTTGCAAAATTTTGAAGCAGACCTGAATATGACGCCAGGTACTTATCGAGTAATGTTGTATTGGAGAAATGATTATTCTGGTGGTTATCCGCCTGCTGCTATAGTGTCGGATTTCTCGATACATCAACAGATGTGTGCATATCCTAACAAACTAACAGTTACTGAACTGTCTTATAATTCAGTATCGCTATCGTGGAATGCTACAGGTGCTGATACCTATACACTGAAAGTGTTTGAGGGTGCATCTGTTCCGACAGATATAGACACTGCTACGGCTGCTTTTGAGGTTGTGGATACAGAGTTGACAACTGCATCGCTCACAGGATTACAATCGCAGAAAGAATATGTGGCTGTGGTTCAAGCAAATTGCGGTACAAGTGGAAAGTCAAAATGGTCGGAGGCGGTTCCGTTCACGACACTATGCGCCCCAAAGGCTCTTCCTTATACCGAAAGTTTTGAAACTGACAATACTGAATTTGATTGTTGGACTCAAGTATCGGCAGATGGAGGTTCGTACTACATAGGTACTACAACTGTTCATTCTGGCAGTAAAGCATTATATGGTAAGAAAACTACTTTCACCACTATGGAGTTGAATTTTGATGAAGGTAAAAACTTATCGAATTACTTGATAACAGGTTATGCGAAACCTTATGCTGACAGTCTGAAATTTACTATAGGTATCCAGAAATCGCTTTCTGATGCAACCTCTTACCAACTTGTAACAACTATCGTATTACCATCGGCAAAAGAATGGACAGAGTTCATTCAATCGTTTGCACCATTAGCAGTATTGCAAGATGCGGCAGACTATAAGTATATAGTTATCAACTTTGAAGCCGATCAGTATATCTATTTAGATGATATCACTATAGAAGAGATTCCTTCTTGTCCGAAGGTGGCTACTATTTCTGTTGCAGATGTTACCAGTTCGTCGGCTTCTGTAGATTGGCAGCCAAATGGTACAGAAACTCAATGGGGAATATGTCTTAAGAGTGGTGATAATATTGTTAAGACAGAGGCTGTAACGGCTCATCCTTATCTGTTAACTGATTTGCAAAGTAATACTGCTTATACGGTACAGGTTTGTGCTATTTGTGGTGAGAGTGATACGAGTGAAGTTAGAACAGCATCCTTTAAGACGCTTTGTTCCACTGTATCACTGCCTTTATTTGAAGACTTCAATTCGCTGACATCCGGTATTCCTGATTGTTGGGATAATGAAGAGGGAAC
The DNA here is from genome assembly GCA_963636305.1 of Prevotella sp. P5-108. Taxonomy (GTDB): domain Bacteria; phylum Bacteroidota; class Bacteroidia; order Bacteroidales; family Paludibacteraceae; genus Colicola. The sequence continues at coordinate 6,358 of CAVHKB010000023.1, read as the reverse complement.
AACTACTACCACTTCTTATCGTTGGAATTATGATGCGTCAGGCTATGAGTCAACACCGTGTGTGAAGTTTAATTCATGCAATAACTACTCCCCTAATACGAATTTCCTGAAGACTGTTCCTGTTCAGATTACTGAAGCAGCGCGTGTATCGTTCTATTATAAGAAACAATCCTCCAGTTCGAAATTGGATGTTTATCTGTCGGAGGATGGTGGCGTTACTATGGCAGATACTTTAGCAAATGATTTGCCAAGTACAGGCAGTGCCTTTGAATATATAGAGATTGAAATGGACTCTCGCTTTGTAGGCAAAACTATTACTTTGGTATTCAAAGGTACCTCTGATTATAGGTATTATAACATATACTTGGATAATGTGAAAGTAGAGGCTATACCATCGTGTGAGTTGTCGAAATCGTTGCAAGTGAATATAATAGATATAGAGTCCTCTTCTGCCAAATTAGTTGTAAAGGATACTCTGCAGTCGGATGCGCGTTTGGATTACATAATAGGAAAGGTTGGATTTGCTGTTACTGATGCAACTCCTATTCCAGTGACAGCGGATACAATAACTCTTACAGGATTAGAGCCATCTACACAGTATGAGGTGTATGTCCGCAATTATTGTACAGGAGATGATGCTTCGCCTTGGTCAAACAGATACTTGTTTGTGACTGCTTGTGTTGCTGTATCAATGCCTTATGCAGAAGATTTTAATTCGCTGACATCCGGTATTCCTAATTGTTGGGATAATGAAGAGGGAACAACTACTACCACTTCTTATCGTTGGAATTATGATGCGTCAGGCTATGAGTCAACACCGTGTGTGAAGTTTAATTCATACAATAACTACTCCCCTAATACGAATTTCCTGAAGACTGTTCCTATTCAGATTACTGAAGCAGCGCGTGTATCGTTCTATTATAAGAAAGAATCCACTAAGCAAACATACGGTTTGGATGTCTATTTGTCGGAGGATGGTGGCGTTACCATGGCAGATACTTTAGCAAAGGATTTGCCAAGTACAAGCAGTGCCTTTGAATATATGGAGATTGATATAGACTCTCGCTTTGTGGGAAAAACTATTACTTTGGTGTTCAAAGGTACCTCTGATTGGGGGTCTTATAATATATACTTGGATAATGTTAAGGTAGAGGCTATACCATCGTGTGAAGCACCAAAGGCGATATCGTTGCTTTCGCGTGCAGAAGATGCTGCAATATTCAGTATTACCCGTCGTGAAAATCAGACAGACGACTCTTATGAGTATGCTGTGGTTCCTGCGGGTGGGGATGTGAGTGCAGCAACAGTAGTGCCATGTCCTTCTAATGACACCATTACGCTCTCAGGCTTGCAGGCACAGACAGATTACGAACTATATGTCCGTACGGTATGTAGTTCCGATAACCGTTCTGTATGGAGTGATGCATTGGCGTTCTCCACGCTTTGTTTGCAACAAGATTTGCCTTACTCGGAAGATTTCGGTACAACTACCATTGTAAAGTATGATGATGTTGTATTGCCGTCGTGTTGGCTTAGTCTTAATAATGAGAAAACGATTACTTCAAGCAATTATCAATACACGACATACGCACGAGTTGTAAGCAGTGATACCTATCTCAATTATGGCGTTTCAGGTGATTATCTGTATTTCAATGCACATTATTCAGCAAAACCTGTGTATGCCATTATGCCGGAATTCTCAACCCCGCTTGATAAGATACAGATATCGTTTACGACGAAGTTTGAAAGTGTTGGTGCTAAAGATACTCTGATGTTGGGTTATATGACGGATGTAAGCGATGAGCGTTCTTTTGTGAAGATAGCAACAGTATCGAAGAGTACATCGAATGTAACTCATACTATTGTTTTGGGTAATTACGGTGTACCTGCTATTACGGCACCTTTGGTTTTCCGTTATACGATAGGGAACAATTATTATGCTGTAGGTGTTGATAATATAAGTGTAACGATTGTTGATTATCCGATAGGACTTCAAGCAAGTGATATTACTCAAACGAGTGCTACAATCAGTTGGAGTGCTTGTGAGGGTGCGATAGCATACCAGACTATGCTTATAGGTGGTACTGATACGACACGGAACATTGTGAGTGGTACTTCTGAACCATTGTCTGGGTTATCGTTAAGCAGTACATATAAGTATCAGGTCCGTGCTATCAGAGCAGAGAATGATACAACCGCATGGTCAAAGATATATACCTTTACCACGATGTCCTCTTCAATTACCTTCCCTTATGTTTGCGGATTTGAGGATGATACGGAGAATGCACAATGGCGTTTTGCAAACAGTTCGACGAACAAGTGGTGCATCAGTGGTAGTTGTGCAGATGCGATTAAGAGTGGTACAAAGGCATTGTATATCTCGGACAATAATGGTGTAAGCAATACCTATACAAAGAGTTGTTCGAATGAAGTGTTATCGTATGCTTATCGTATGGTTAATTTTGAAGCAGGCGATTATATGATATCGTTTGATTGCAAGGCTTATGGTGAGAATAAATATGACTATTTAATGGCTTTCTTGGTTCCTTATGGAGAGTCGTTGACAGCAGATGCTTATTCCGGTTCGAGCACAGTTGCTCCTCTGAACTGGACACCTATAAAGATTGATAATTCTATGTCCTTGTCAGGAGATGCTAACTGGCATCAAGGTTCTGCTATTATCAATATCCCTGCAGATACGGCATGTAATCTTGTCTTTATGTGGCGTAATGATAAGAGTAGCGGTACAGATCCTGCTGCATCAGTAGATAATGTGCAAATTGAGAAGATACTGTGTATGCCGTTGACCAGTCTTTCCTATACCGATATACGCTCTACGAGTGCATCTTTTGTATGGAGTAAGACTACGGCAGATAATTATCAAGCAGTATGTATTCCTTCGAATGTCGATTTAGAGACTGCGTTGGCAACTTACACCTTGAACACTATAACGGATACAGTGCTTACAGTTGATACATTGCGTTCGCTTGTTCCATATACACTGTATGTCCGTGTGGTGTGCGAAAACAATGAATATTCTTCTTGGAAGTCGATATCCTTTACTACTGCTGATGTAACAGAAGAGATCCCTTACAGTACAGGTTTCGAAAGTGGTGAAGACCAATCATGGCGTTTCATTCAAGGTAATGAGAGCGATCATCATAATTGGTATATAGGTTCTATCGCGTTTAAGGATGGTGTGAGCGGAATGTATATATCCGGTGATGGTGGTGTGAATAACACAACTGTGGTTGCAGCAGATGTTGTATATGCTGTTCGTACTTTCAACTTTGCAGAGGCTGGTGACTATACGATAGAGTTCGATTATAAGTGTCCTGGTGATTATTATGAGGATTATGATTATGATTATGGTTATGTTGACTATCCAACTGCTTATTTGAGTGCTTATGTAGTACCCGGCTCAGACCAGATCGTTGCAGGTGGAATGGCTTCTGCTTCTTGGACCTCGCTGATAACGACGAAGTATGATGTGACATCGTGGACTCATTTCAGCAAGACTCTACAAGTATCTAAGCCTGGTGTATATGCCATAGCATTCCAGTGGACAAGTCTGATTACTAATTACTATGGTAAAGTGACTGCAGGTAAGACTGCTGCTGCTGTTGACAATGTGAAAGTAGAGAAAGTGTTGTGTCCAACATTGCGTGAGGCTCCTGTTATCGGTGATATTAGTTCAAGTACTGCAACTATCTCCTGGACTCGTGAGTCTGACGGTCTGCAAATTCGCTTAGGAACGAACAGCGATATTACATCGAGCAGCAGTACCCATATCTTGTTGGATACAGTGGTTACAGAAAGTACTTCGTGCCTGTTTGAGAATTTGGAAACAAATCAGACATACTATGTTGCTGTAAGACCAGCATGTTTGAATGGTGACGAGATGATGTATGCTAATTCTTGGAAACAGTTGACCTTTGCGACTTTGTGTGAAGCGATGAATCTGCCTTTTGAGGAGTCGTTTGATGAAAGTGTATTCGCGACTTATTCCACCACCTCTTGTTGGGATCGTTATTCAGGATTGTTCAATGCTGAAAGCGTTAATACATCTGACTTGAGCAGTGCTTCATCGGGTTGGCTTCATACTACATACAATTCAGGTCTTGAGGGCGGTCATGTGCGTTTGAATATATATGGCACAGGTACAAAGAGTTGGATGGTAACTCCATCGTTTGTTATCAACAAGACTGATGTTAATCTGATATTTGATATGGCACTGACGAAGTGGAGCAGCACAGGCGATGTAAGTACTCCAATTACGGCAGGTGGGCAACCCGATGACCGTTTTGTTGTGGCTATATCGACGGATAATGGTGTTACTTGGAAGCAAGCCAATACACGCGAGTGGAATAATACGGGGTCGGAATATGTATATGACGAGATACCTACAACAGGTGCAACGGTAACGATTCCGTTAAGTGCTTATAATGGCAATACTATCCGAATCGCATTCTATGGTGAGAGTACAGTACAGAACGGCGATAACCACTTGCACATTGATAACATCAAGGTGTTTAGTGGAGTTGTAGAGGATGTGAAGGATACGGTATGTGCGAACACCAGTTATTCGGGTTACGGGTTTGTTATTTCGAAGGATAACCTGACGCCTGGCACTACTTATTACCATTCGGGCTTTACGGAAGCAGACGGTGTGACAACGCTGTATAATTTGGCATTGTATGTTCGTCCGGAGGCTAAAGTAGAGGTATCGGATACTGCCTGTGCGAATGTTCCTTACGAGAAGTATGGTTTCCAAATTGCGGCACCTCAAACTCGTGATTATGTCTTGCCGTCAGGTAGATTGTACACGGAAGACGGTTGTGACAGTGTTGTAGTATTGCATCTGTATGTACCTCAGTCGGAATATACGCACGAACTGACTATCTGCGAGAGTGAAACTCCGTATCGCTTCGGTTCGTTGGATATAACGGAGTCGGGTACTTATACACAGACCTTGCAAGGCTCGCTGTGCGACAGTATAGTGACATTGGAAGTGACGGTATTGCCGACAGAGACAGAGATGCGTCGTACTATATGCGAAGGAGAGTCGGTTGTGATTGGCGACAAGTCGTTCAATGCAACAGGCGAGTATTCCGTAGTATTGAAGAATGTAATCAACTGCGACAGTACAGTACACTTGTATCTAACAGTATTGGGCAAAGAACGGTACACCTATACAGGTTACTTGTGCGAAGGTGGCAGTTATACAGACAATAACTTCTCTTCGCTGACGGCCGCCGGCAAGTACACGGTTACTTATACATCGGTTTTGGGTTGTGACAGTATAGTGGAACTTGACTTGGTACTTGCCCAACCCAAGACTGAGACGATAAACGAGAGTATATGTGACGGCGAGGTATATACCTTTGACGGAAAAGATTTGACTACGGCAGGTGAGTACAAGGGAACCTTTATCTCCTCGGTAGGTTGCGACAGTATAGTGACATTGAAGTTGCAAGTATTGCCGACTGCAGAGGTTCAGCAGGAACTCACATTGACGGTAAATCAGTTGCCGTACACCTTTGCAGTAACGCCTGATTCAACCTATATAATTGATAAGTTGGATGAGGGTGACCACTGGTTGGATATCCGTATGGTTGACGCTGCTGCAAACGGTTGTGACAGTATTATCAACCTTACACTCCATATCAAGCAACCGGAGTCGATAGATTATGTGAGCGACGGAGTATTGCAGATTGTTCCTAATATCATCGAGCGAGACGGAACGGTATATATCCGCAACACCTTCAATGCGACGAGCAACGAGACATTGACCGTTGAGTTGTTTGATGCAGTAGGTCGTCGTGTGAGCCAGAAGAGCCTGTCGGGTAAGGATATGGCAGTAGATGGTTTCCATACGAGCGGTATGTATATGGTGCGTGTAACCGATTCGAACAAGCGTGCATATATCGGTCAAGTAATCGTGAAATAGCGATTTAATTGGTTAGTGAAAGGGGGACCCGTAGAGGGTTCCCCTTTTTTGTTGTGGACGGTGGAGGGGGGAATTAAGAATTAATAATTAATAATTAACATGCAGGGAGGCAGGTAATTAACAATTAACAGTTAACAATTAACATGCGCGGTAGGGTCGAAGGGCGTTGTGTGGTTGGAGGGGAACACAATGTCTTTCCATTGAAAGGGAGTTGAGAGCCATAGCACGCTATGGCTCTACAGCCACTTTAGACGAAGTTACAAACGACGGGCAAAGGACGACGGAGGATGAAAGGTGGCTGGAGGGTCTGGGGATTCTGGATGTCTGGGGGATTGTTGGATTGAGGGGAACACAATGTCTTTCCATTGAAAGGGAGTTGAGAGCCATAGCACGCTATGGCTCTACAGC
>CAVHKB010000022.1:13767-17492 GCA_963636305.1 Prevotella sp. P5-108 | reverse complement strand
CCGTGAGCGATGAGCCTATTCCGGGAACTGATAGTGTCCGCGTACATCAAGTATTGGGTGAGGTACGGAAATCCAAACACACAAAGACCGGTGACGATATATGGATAGTCACGCCCGCAGAGCGTGTCAGCGATGAGGAGTTCAAGTTGCTTAAAGACCGCGCAAAGGCGTGTGGAGGCTATTATAGTAATTTCGCCAAGAACCGTGGATTTATATTCAAGTCCGAAGAGGACGCTAACCAATTTAATCGCATAAACGATGAAGAGATTACAACAGACAAGACAAGCGCAGATACAGAAACTGCTTGCAGCACGGCAGAAACTGTTGCGGGAGAGGCAGCGTCTATCACAAGAGATAGACGAGATAATAGCGGAGCAGAACGAGAGTCCGGCGCAGAGGTCATTGAGGGAGAGTTACGCAAATCTGGACAGATAACTCTCTCCCCGGAGGAAGCAAACGAGGAGGTTAAAACCCGGCAGAATACTATTGATAAGATAGACAAAGCCAATGAGGAAATAGACAAACAACTCGCAGTGCTTGGTTTCTACGAAGCCGATACTACTAACCCTAAAAAGTTCAACGAGCAGTATGGCTATGTAAAGACCGCAGAGGCAAAAGCCCTTAAAGACATAGACCGTCTTGCCAAACAACTTGCGGATGACCTCCGCATAGAGGTAAGCAAGCGCAAGGTTATAGCCAAAGCGAATATCGCACCGGCAGGTGGGGACATCTCCTTCCGTTTGCCATTAGAGAATGGTAAAGAGTTATATTTGACAGTTGCTCTGCGAACAACAGGCGAAGACGCATTGGAGGTGGATAACCTAATGTGGCGCATAGAAGACCCGCAGGCGAGCGGAACAATGCGTTACTTGATACCCAATCAATTCTACCCGCACACTACAATAAATTCAATGTTCCCGTCACGGAGCAGTAGGGAACTTAAATACATTGACCTGCTGAATGATGTTCGTAAGTATAGCAGAGAGTACTTGCCCAAAAACGGAGCGACAAAGTTAGAGATAGCCCAAAAGGTAAAGGAGCAGACCGACCGCAGGAAAAAGAACAAGGAGAGCATACCGAACAATCAGCCCGTCCTTGGCATGTTCGGTAATGTTACCGATACATTCAATGGGGCACGGGAAGAGCATACGAAGGACGCTCCGCAAGAGGACTTACATCACGGCTACAAGGTTGGCGATATCGTCAAACATAAGAAAGCAGGCGAGGTCAAGATAGTTGATTTCGAGAAAGACGGCAGACCGGTTATCGATTCTTTTGACGCAAAGTGGATAACCGAAATTGCCGATTGGGAAGACATAGAGGCAATAAATGTACAGCAAAACCAAAACAACAATGGAAGCACAGAAGTACGAACTGATGGGCGGGGAGAAAGTAGCACCGCTCAAACCGAATCAACCGGACAATCTGGGAACACGGATGGAGCGTTGGGAGGAGGCCAACAACCGCAAAATGAAAGACCTGTCGGCGGACAAGTGGGTGCAAGTGGTGCATCACATCGGCTGCATGACAGAGAGCGAGGCGGAGGAGCTCCTTTTCCGCCTACAGAGCGGGCTGATGTAGACCCGTCGCAATGGCATAATACCCATAATTTCTCTGCGCGTGGTGGTGAACGTCTTGCTCCTACCACACCAAAGGCACGCTACGAGGCAAACCTCGCGGCTATACGCTTGTTGAAAAAACTGCAAGAGGAGAACAGACAAGCCACTCCGCAGGAGATGGATATTCTCTCGCAGTACAGCGGGTGGGGCGGATTAGGTGAGTTCTTTAAGGGAGAGCCCGGCACAACCTACTACTCGCAGCACGGTGAAAACTCCCCGTATCAAACGCTTCAGTCGGTGATGACACCCGATGAGTTGCAGGCAGCACAAATGTCTCGTAACTCTGCCTATTACACGCCGGAGAATGTCATCAATGCTATGTGGCAGTTGGCAGAGCGTTTAGGCTTTAAGGGCGGTAACATATTGGAGGGGTCTGCCGGTATAGGTAATATCTTTGCACTAATGCCGCGCGACATCTCGCACAGCAGTAATCTTACAGCCGTAGAGATTGACGACATAACAGCGGGCATACTTGCACAACTATACCCCGACGCAACCACCTACCACGCAGGTTTCCAAGAGGTGGATATACCCAACAACTCACAAGACCTCACCATTACCAATGTGCCGTTCGTTACAGACTTGCGGGTATATGATAAGCAGGAGAAAGACCTCTCTAAACGCTTTGGCAATATTCATGATTTCTGTATAGCAAAGAATGTTCGCAAACTCAAACAAGGAGGTTTGGGCATATTCATTACCACGAGCAACACGCTTGATAAGTCGAAAGACCTGCGTGTATGGCTTAATAACGAGGGTAATGCCGATGTTATAGGTGCTTTCCGTTTGAATAACGAGACATTCGGAGGTACAAACGCCACATCTGATATTATCGTTGTGCGTAAGCGTGTGAACGGACAGAAAGACCCGCGTGCGATTAATGTGCTTGATATATCGACGGAGCGTATCGCCACACAGCAGCAAGACGAGGTATGGGACAAGAAAACGATGGAATATGTGCGCCCTGCGGATAAGGAGTTTAAGGTTATGTATAATAACTATTTCACTCTGCACCCGAATAATATGGGTGGTGTTATGGAATTCGCATTCGAGCATGGCAGCACATGGCGTGAAACGGCATTGAGTTGTTATCCGTCGGCTGACATCAATCAAGCAGAACGCCTAACAAAGTGGGTGAACAAAATGGAGAAATCCGATAACCTGCAAACCTACGAGGAGCAGAAACCTCAACATGTAGCGGATGGAGATTATGAACCCGTTGAGGACGACAACCGCTACGGCGAACTCGTTGTCAACTCAAAAGGAGAGATTTGTGTAGTGCAAACGGGAATGGCCGTACCTATTAAGGGAATCAACTCCAATAAAGTAAAGGGTTATACCAAAGCGCAGGTAGTCCAAGACTACAGTGCACTCAAACAAGCCATAGGCGACCTCCTGAAAGCGCAGACAAAAGATATATCGGACGCAGAACTGAAGCCATACTTACAGAAACTCAACAATGTGTATGATGATTTCGTTCGCAAGTATGGTAGCATCAATCGCAACACCTCTCTGTCTTTCCTGCGCAATGATGTGCAGTGGGCAAGTATTGCCGCAATCGAAAAGGTCAAAGAGACAGTAGATGTTAATGGCAAGAAAAAAGTAGAGGTAAGCAAAACAGACCTATTCAGCAAGCGTGTAGTCGGAGTAACGGCAGTGCCAAAGGCAGAGAACACAAAGGACGGCATAATCCTTTCTATGCAGCAGTTTGGTACGATACGACCCGATAAGATTGCCGAGTGGCTCGGAAAACCAAAGGATGAGGTTGAGAAAGAGATACTTGATACCCGTTTGGGCTTCCGTAATCCGCAGACAGGCGATATTGAGGTGCGACATCTGTATCTGTCAGGCAATGTGCGTGAGAAGTTGGCGTATGCAGAGGAGCATAACACAGACGGCTCGTTAAATGCGAATATCGAAGAATTACGAAAGGTTATTCCTATCGATATTCCCGCGCACTTGATAGAGTTTAATATAGGCTCGACATGGGTGCCGGTTGAATTATACAAGCAGTATGCGAAAGAAAAGTACGATATAAACAACCTTGTACTTAATCACATCGGCAGCGCGTGGATAGCCAATGACGCATGGGGCGGGGAGAAAGAC
>CAVHKB010000022.1:10462-13757 GCA_963636305.1 Prevotella sp. P5-108 | reverse complement strand
AGACCGTTCCGAGGGTGTTTATTCCAACAAGGTCGCTAAGCAAATCTATGGGCATGAATTGATGATGGCAGCCATGAATAATGTGCCTATCGTTGTCAGCAAAACAGAAAGGAACTACGACGGCACAACAGTGACTGTCACCGACAAGGAAGCCACGGCTGCTTGCTCTGACAAGATAAGTCAAATAAAAGATGACTTTGTCGAGTTCGCTCGCGGTAAAATGCAGCAGGATAGCGAACTTGCCGACCGCATACAAAAGATATACAACGAGCGGTTCAATGCCATTGTTCCTATGCTTAAGGTAGATGATGTATTCCTATCGAAACATCTACCTGGGCAGAATAGTGCCAAGTACGACCTATATCCACACCAACAGCAAGCCGTTGCTCGCGGACTTACGCAGCCGCTTATGTTGGCACACGAGGTAGGTACGGGTAAAACCATTTCGCTCATATCCACGGCTATGGAAATGCGCCGTTTGGGTACAGCCAAGAAACCCATGATTGTCGTGCAGAATGCCACGACACAACAGTTTGTATCGGACGCAAAGGACTTGTATCCTAATGCGAACATACTTACCGTTAGCGACCGAGACCGCACGGCAGAGGGGCGACAAGAGTTCTATGCTAAAATCAAATACAACGACTGGGACTTGATAATCATTCCGCAGTCCGTATTTGATATGATACCCGACAGCGAATCGCGTATGCAGGACTTTATCAATGAAAAGATAGAGGAGAAAATGCACGCTATCGAGGCATCCAAAGACGCAGGAGTTGACAGAAATGTGACCAGACAAATGGAGAAACAACTCGAAGCGCTCAAGGAAGACCTCGAAACAAACAATATGAGCGGTAAGCGTACAAGCAAAAGTAAGGACGCAAAGAAAGAAGCAAAGGCTCGTGCGAATGCCGAAACACGCGCACAAGAAATGCTTGACCGCAAGACGGATAATGTGGAGGACTTCGATGATATGGGCATTGACGCGCTCCTTATCGATGAGGCGCACAACTACAAACATCTCGGCTTTGCCACAATGATACAGCGCGGTGTAAAGGGTGTCGACCCAAGTTACTCCAAGCGTGCCGCGGCTCTCTATTTGAAGTGTCAATCCGTTTACGAGCGCAATGGACATAAGAATGTGATATTTGCTACGGGTACGCCTATCAGCAACACGGCAGCGGAGATATGGACATTTATGAAATATCTCATGCCTAAGTCTATGCTCAAAGAGAATGACATCTACTACTTCGATGATTTCGTACATAACTTTGGCAAAATCAATGAGCAGTTAGAGTTTGCAACCAACGGCAAGTATAAGGCAAACAACCGTTTTGCTCAATATAACAATGTGCCGGAGTTAATGCGTCTGTGGCTTTCCGTAGCAGACTGCACACTTACTCGCGAGGTTGGGCAAGTCAATGATAAAGTGCCGGAGTTGGAGGGCGGAAAGGCGCAGGATATATTCTTGCCTCAATCGCCGTCATTGGTTGATATTATGGCGGCTGTCCGCGCCAAGTTGGAGGAGTACGAAAAGATGGATAAAAAGGAGAAACGAGAGTATTCTTATATCCCTCTTACTATGTATGGTATCGCTAAACGCGCCGCTATCGACCCCCGTCTCGTGGACGAGGAAGCGAAAGACGAACCTCTGTCGAAAACCAATAGAGCCGTTGCAGAGACTTTGCGCTCGCTCAATGATAGCCAAAAATATAATGGTACGGTGGCTATTTTCTGCGATAGTTATCAAAACAAACAGAGCGGGTTTAACCTATTCAACGACATCAAGGAAAAACTTGCACAACAGGGAGTTCCTGCTAATCAAATAGCCATTATCCGTAGCGAGATGTCCGATACAGCCAAGCAAAAGATATTTGACGCTGTGCGCGAGGGCGACATCCGCGTCATTATGGGTAGTACGCAGACATTGGGTACGGGTGTGAATATACAGACCCGTTTACACACGCTCATACACATGGACGCTCCGGATAGACCTATGGACTATACACAGCGCAATGGTCGTATCTTACGGCAGGGAAATATGCATAAGGTATGGGACATTCCTGTCCGCGTGTTGCGTTTTGGCGTTGAGGATTCGCTCGATGTTACTTCCTATCAACGATTAAAGACGAAAGCGGGCTTCATCGATAGTATCATGAACGGCAAATCGATGATAGACAACAATCTCGAAAATCGTGTAATTGATGATACTGATGACGGCATATATGATAATATGCTTGCCGTTGTTTCGGGGTCGCAGTATGCTTTGCTGAAAATGCAAGCAGAGCGTGACCTGCGTAAGTGGTCGGCACGAGAGCAACAGCACCGTATAGACCAAATACTTATCGCTGACAAGACAAAAAAGAACGACAAGATTATTGCCTACCGGACGCAAAAGATTGCTGACAATGAAAAACTGATAGACCTGCTTGAAAAGACTTTCCCTAACGGTAAGGTCGGCGAGTATAATGTTAATGGTACAATATGCCACACCGCAGAAGAGGTCAAGAATGCGCTCAAAGAGGTCAACAAATCTATAGCCGCTGAAAGTGATAAACTTCGTGCCGACCATTGGGGTAATGAAAAATATCTCTCCTATGTAGTCTCGTTTAATGGCACGCCTTTCAATCTTGATGTAAAACTTACTCGTAAGGTGGGGCTGAAAGACGGACATTCTCTTGTCACTATCGAAAAACAATTGTCTTATAGTTCTGTCGCTTTGGGTATCGACAAGCCAATCGAATCTTCTACAAAGGTTATAGACCGCCTTGTGGATATGATACAGAGCGATGTCCTTACCGGAAAGCAGGCGAAAGATTACATAGCCCAATCAAAGGACAATATTGAGCGTTTGCAAAAGGATAATGCCCTAATGCGTGAACGTGAAGGAAAGCCTTTCGAACATCAAGCGGAGTTGGAAAGGGCAAGAGTGTTGGTGGATGAATACTCGGAGAAAATGAAAAAGGAGATGGCGGAGAAAGAGGCAAAATACGCCGCTCAATCGCACACCGCCGTTAATCTTGACAAGTTAGATAGCGAGGATGATACGACCGATGCCGCTCCCGAAGCCCAATATGGTGAGTTAGACTACGATACCGACCACCTGACCGAGGCGCAACAACTCGTTACCGAAACTCTAATCAAGTCCCTATCTGATTCGGGTATCATAGAGACTGTTCGCGACGAGGACGCCGAACAGGTTCTCGGAATTGAAAATCTCCAACTATCTATCCGACGCCCATTCGGAGGAAATAGCGGATATTATGGCTATAGTAAGTCTGTCCGCGCCGTAGAG
>CAVHKB010000022.1:1812-10452 GCA_963636305.1 Prevotella sp. P5-108 | reverse complement strand
GTCCGTGCAGTAGATGCAGAGGAAAGCGGCAAACGAAGCATAAGCAATTTTGATAATGACTTTGTTAGCAAGGTAAATGACATACTCCAAAGCGTAGAGGCAGAAACTATTTCTATTGCTCAAGCCAAGCGACTTGCCAAAGAGGAAACTCCCGACGAGTGGCACCATACATCTATGTATGGGAATAAGACTAATTACTACTCCCCAGAAACAGTCGCTCGTGCTGCAATGACTGATGAGCAAAGAGCGAGATTTGACGCGGCAGAGGAGGAAAGAGAGCAAAAGGAAGCAAATGCCTTACGACAAGAATATGAGCGCAAAGCAAAAGAAGAAAAGGAGCGGCAACATCAATACGAAGTAGAGCGAAAAGAATTTGTTTCTGCAGCGGAGAAAGTCATTGCCTCCCATCCGGAAATAAAACCAATAGTTGCTCCTAATGGACTAATAGCAGGGTACTGGATTAATCTTGATGGGGTACATATTAAGATAGACAATGCATTATTGGAGCAAACGCGAACCTATGAAAGTTCTGTAAATAAGGGGGCGGCGAAAGAGTTAGCAACGCAATATCTTGAAACGCTGAAAGGCGAGGTAAGAGAGTATATGGCTAAACACCGCTCGGAAGATAGCGCAGGAACTCAGATTGTCTATCATGGCAGCAGAGCTAAGTTTGACCGCTTTGACCACACCCACATGGGCGAGGGTGAGGGCGTGCAAGCCTTAGGCTGGGGCACTTATGTAACAGAGGTCAAAGGAATAGGAGAAACCTATGCGTCTGTAAAACAAAAAGATGATTCCCCACTGCAATATATTGGGGAGGAAATAAGCGAGCAACGCCTCGCCTCCGAGCTGTCAAGCATTGGCGGAAAAATCAATCGGGCAATCTCGGAGAACCTCGCACATATATTGGCAGAGGAGGGCGGAAATGCTGCAAAGGAAATGCTTGAATATGAGAAAGCACACTTAAAAGAAAGAATATCGCATATCTCAGGCAATACCTTTAACCAATCGCTTTATGACGAGGCTCTTTCCGGATTAGAAGCACTATCCGAAGCGACAAATAATGTAACCGCCAAGGAACGCCCGCATTTCCTTTATACCATAGATATACCGGCGAACAATGGGAAAAACTATCTTGTTATAGAAGCTCCCGTTGCTCACGCTGAGGCCAAGAGAGTACTCAATGCTCTGTACAAGAAATTGGAAAACGAACCGGAGAAAGGTTACCAAGACACTGCGGCAAACGAATTACGAGAGGAACTGAACGACGGCATAGCTGACAAAGCGATGAACGGAGCAGACCTCTATGATATTGCGTCGAAATATCTTGGGTCAGACAAAGCAGCGAGCGAATTCTTCAATGGTATAGGTTATGTCGGTATGTCATATCCGACAAATTATATAAAAGGAGAAAACAAAAGCGAGGATACAAGAAACTATATCGTTTTCAACGAAAGCGACTTGCGGATAAAAGACAGAGTGGAGCTAATGAAAACCTCCAACGGAGTAATCTTTGGTTTTGCTGTTGGTGGTAGAATTTATATCACAAAGCGTGGTCTTAATCCTAATACGCCTATCCATGAATACACACACTTATGGGTGGCAGCAATCCGTCGGTTTGCGAAAAAACTCTACGCTAATCTGCAAGACCTATTCAGCCGCAAGAACCTACCCGATATGTGGGCAGAGATTGACCGAGACCCATTCTATGGTAATTTACCCGAGGAGGAGAAATTGAGCGAGGTAATAGCTCGTTTCACTGGCAAACATGGTGCAAAGCGAATGGAGGAGGAAACGCAAAAGCGTATCGATGAAGCGCGAAAGCAAGGTAAGAAGCAGCTTGCTAATGCTATCTTGTTGCGTGAGCATATACGCCAAGCCCTCAAAAAAATGTGGAATTGGGTCGGAGAAAATGTGTTCCATATTAAGAACTTCGGCAGCCGCGAGGAGGTGGGCGACCGTATTCTTTACGACCTCCTAAATGGAACAGACCTTAGACATCCGAAAGAGAAAGATACAAAGGCGGAGTTCTCGGTATCTTCGGCTGCCGATGGCGTAACAACGCACTTAACTCGTAGCGAGATAGTTACTAAGAACTTGGTTGAGAACGCAAAGAATGACTATAGAACTATGCAAAGTGCCATTAAGAAAGTAGGTAGTGACATAAGGGGAATACAAAAGGCTATGCGTTTGCAAAAGGAATACGACCGTAGCGTAGTAAGTTCATTGCTTAATCTCTACAATACGCTATTGCAGAATAACAGCGCGTGGGCAGGGTATATGCCTGACACCTCACATCGTATCGCTTCGCAGATTGTTTATGCAATCGGGAAGGAGGATATAAGCAAGGAGGTAAATACTATATTTGATTATATAGTAGACGCTCAGGTAAAAGCCGCTCAACGCCAATGGGATAAGCTACGAAACACCCCTATTGATAAAATCAACATTAGCGGTGTGGTTTCTCAAGGCAAGGTGGCATTGCAGGGGCAACACGCACTTAAAGCTCTCAATGAGGCGTTGGCTACCAATCTTACCGCCGAGCAGTTGGAGGAAATGATAGGACAGGCAATGCACGATGAAGCAACAGCAGCAGACGATAGTTTGCGTACGCAATTTAAGGGGCGTTGGATAGGTTATACGATTGCACAGCAACACAAAGAGCGCATAGACCATCTCAAACAGGAGCGTATGCAACTGCAAGATGAGTTAAATGCGGCTCGTAGCAATATGTCTCTAAAACCTGCCGCACGCCGTGAGTTGGTAGATACTATCAAAGAGGCTATGCGCAATAACAACTTGGAGCAATCCGAGGCTTATGTTCAGTCATCCAAAGACCTGCAAGAATATGTAAATGGTCAAGCAGAGCAGGCAAGGGGCTTTATCGAAAAGCAAAATGCTAATCGTGAAAAGATACGCTCTTTTGCTTCGAAAGACCTTGCGGGTATCGCTACCAATCCCAATCGCCTGCGCACAAAAAGGAGCATTGCTCGGTCTATTTGGGACGCTTTCGCTTCGCCTATGCGGGACTTACAGTCTATGCTTCGGATTTGCGGAATGAATACTCCAGACGGTGAGGGCTACTTGTATAACCATTTTATGCGCAATTGGGTAGACGGAGCAGACAGAGAGCAGGTAGGATTAACCGAGGCGGCCAAGACATTGGACAGCAAGATGTCCGAACTCACGCACGGTAAATATAAGACTTGGGAAGAGGCTGCTCGTAAGATAAACGACGCAAGTCATAATAAGTTCTCTATTACTATATTGAATGGCGAGGACGGAGCGGGCAACCCTATCGAGGAGGAAATACCGCTCAATGCAGGCAACGCCCTTTATATCTATGCAGTCAATAAAATGGATGACGGGCGAATGAAGTTGAGCGCAATGAATATCACTAAGGATGATGTCGCTAAACTTGCAGATGATGTGCGTAATGAATTCGGTCAGGAGATATTAGATGTTGTCGATTGGATACAATCCGAGTATTTCTCGCAGTTGCGTAATAGGTACAACCCTATACACGAGAAATTATTCGGCGCACCAATGGACGCGATTGAGAACTATTTCCCGCTGCGTATCAACGCCAATGCGCGCCAAAAGAACGAGGACTTGGGTAGTCCGGACACAGACGCGTCTCGGCTACTATCTGGTACAAGCACAGGTGCAATTAAACGCCGTACCCGCAACTCTCTGCCGCTCGATGTACGCAACACAGACTTTTTCACAGAGGTTGTCCGCCATATAGCACAAATGGAGCGTTGGTCTGCTTTTGCTCCCTTAACGAGAGACGCAAATATACTATTCTCAGACATAGACTTTCGTAATCGAATAAAGGGAATGGACGGAACTATATATGGTAAGGGAGACCAATTATACAACCACATGAAAGACGCCTTCCGTGTGGCTCTCGGAACTTATCAGTCTAAAACAGACCCATTCTCTGAGTTTACTTTGAATATGGCCAAGGGTGTAACATCGGCGAAAATCAATTTCCGAGTATTCACCGCACTCAAGCAATTGGCTTCATTCCCGGCGTTCTTGACATATATGACTGATGGTGTATTTGTTACTTCGTATTTACGCAATTGGGCTAAGCCGCACGAAACGATGAAATGGGCAAGAACCACATTGCCTAATTTTGACAAACGTATAAGCAAGCGGGATATGGGCGATATGCGTCTTATGCAACGCACCACTGATTGGCAGTGGAATAAACGCCTATTGGAATTAAGTAGTAAGTATGGTATGGCAGCCAATGTATTCTTCGATGTTCTTACTTGTGCGACGGGTGCGAGAGCTGTATATGATAGCCGATACGCCGATTATATCAAGAAAGGATATAATGAAACTGAGGCTGCGAACAGAGCAAGGCAAGACGCAGAAATCTCGTTTAATACATCGCAACAATCCTCCGAGGGAGCGTTTATGGCTCCGGTGCAGGTTGACCGTAATCTGTTTACGGCTGCCCTGACGGTGTTCCGCACATCTAACTTCCAATATACCCGTAACTTCTTCTATGCTGTTCGCACACTACTGAACAACAAGGGTAAGAAAGATGAGATGACTGCCTCTCGTGCGAAACAATATGTAGCCGACGGACTTACTGAGGAGCAGGCACAAAAAGCCGCTGAAACAGATTGGCGCAAATCAAACATTTCTGCCGCAATTGGAGTAGTTGTATATGGCGCACTATTAAACTTGCTCTGGCGTTTGGTGGGAAATGCACCTTACTACCTATTCGGCAATGACAGTGAAAAGAAAAAAGAACTTGCTAAGGAGGCAGTCACCGGTGGTATGCTGTTTAGTCCTTTCGATGGACTAATCGGTGGTGGTATAGTGGAGAGCGCATTAGACGGTCATGCGAATGTGGTAGATATGTTCGCTCCTGAGTTACCATTCACGCAAGACGCTAAAAAGGCAGAGCAGTATTTGCAAAACGACAAGTATGCCGAATTTGCCTCGCAAGCATTGTCCGTCCTCATGCAATCCGGAGCAGGTTTTGACCCATTGACAGCGGCAGACATAATCGCCCGTGTGGCAACTACTATCGACAGTGAGCAAGACCTTAACGCAGCAGTACAGGCTATGCGTGTATCGCAGGCGCTGTTAAGTATTCCGCAATCGCAGTACGAGCAAATGTTGATTGACGAAGTTATCGATAATCGCAAAGACTACCGAGACGCAGTAGAGGACTACAAACGCTATATGGCAGTACATACTGCTCCGCTCACATGGTTTTTGCGAGGCGATGAAGCCGAAACGGCAGTTGACAAAAATGCTGCGAAACGCTTTAAGAACCTGCTAAAAGAAAGAAAGGAGTTGAGAAAGTAATATGTCCCGCCCAACGAACGAAGAGAGATACTCCCCGGCAGCGCAACGCGAGGAACTCCGCAAACTCTGCGGGGATGCCATTGTAAACCTGCGCCGTCAGATAAAGAACGCCGACCCGGCGACACTTGCCCGTATCATAGCGCAAGTGTCGCCGTTGGTGCTGAACGACGACACGCAATCCACATCCGACATCACGCTCGAACTACTATCTCAGCGTGCGTTGAAAGTGCGTATGGCTATCCGAGAGACCTCCCGACAACAACAGGCTTCCGAGCCCATCGCAGAAGAGGACGAAACTTAATGTGAAAGAGTAGTGGAAAATGCACCGCTGAGAACCGCAACCGTTTTAGGAATGTGCGTTGTGCGAAATACTGCATGTTGCTGTCATATACGCATAGCCCTTTCCATGCATATTCTATATCCCCCAATGCATTGTCGCACAACGCGATGAACATCCTCCGAGATGTCGGCCTGCCGAATTTGTCAATCCACGAGTAATCTCCGATGTGTAGTAGTACATGATACCGCACGACCCACCGCAGCAGATAGTCGCTTGTTCTCTCAGCGGCAATGTTGTTCTCATAGCAACGCGTGCGGTCAAACAGCGCAACCGCCTGCTTGTATGCCCTTTTCCAATTCGCTCTTTTCATATTATAGTGTCATATCGTTTACTACTTTGCGTACAACGGAGTGCTTGCCATTCGGGTCGATGATGTGCGGCTTGGGCATTTTCTTGTAGCAGAAATGAATGCCCAAAGCCCGTGTAATTACTCGGTCATCGTGATTATGTTTCCCCTCTACATTGCCCAATGAGCCGTCTGCCTTGCGCTCGAATATCTTCATCTCGTCCACTGCTTCCCGGCAACGCTCCACATACATCCCCTCGCGCAACGCCCACCCGAGGTCTGCACATATCTCCTCTTTCGATTGGTGATTGGTATTCCACCCATAGCGGAAACCGCCGGTCGTGCCTACATCGTTTTTATTACCTATGCTGCGCTTGTAGATGTTAGGGTAGTAATCCTTAATCTCGTCCAATACTGCACGGAAACGGCTCTCCTTGCTACTATCAATAGTGTTGCTTTCAATCACGAGCAATGCGTTATTATAGTAGGCGGCAATCTGCGCAATGCGCCACGCCAACAAATCCGTTTCGCTTTCTTTGCCCGCCCATTCCGCCACCACCTCGGGGTAGCCGTCCTCACCATCCTGCTGCCAATACCTGTCAAACACGCAGGCGATACTGCTATCCGCTGCGTCTGTAGCTCCCCTACCCAAGTCGACACATACCACATAGCGGTCGCGCATATCGACAGACTTATCCACATCCGCCCATACTTTGAGATGTCCCCTGCTGTTCTGCTCAATGCGCAAGCTTTGCAAATACTGTGTCTTATTCAGACTGTTTGCCGATGATACAATTTCCCCGACAATGTTCGGTTGTTTGCAAGACTGATAACATTCCTCCAAATACTTGTCCTTAAAGTACCCATGTCCCGTTGACTGAAACGCCTCTATGTCCGTACTCGGGAACTCTGACTTCATACGCCATTCATCAATGCCGCGCGACTTTGCTCGATACCAATTGATAGCCTCCAAAGTTGCTCCCATATCCCAAAGACCCTGCTCGTATTCTGTCATACTCGCTATAAAGTCCTTGTACTCCTGCTCGTTTGTTTCGTTACCGAAAACGGAAATCTTTTTGGAGTATATATCAATCATAAACCATGGGATAAACACTGGTGTGAAATTATTCTCACCAGCTTTGGCAGCAGTGTAGGTATTGTGAAAGTAATTACCAACGCCCTTTGCAGTTGATTCCTCCACGAGCATAGTGTATGCCCCGGGTAGGATAGACCCCTCGATAGATTGTATTACATCTTCCGGCGATTTGCCGTCTGTTTCTTTCCATATACCGACCTCCGTCAAGTGCGCCATAGATATATCCTCCGAGCGTATCTTGTTGGGCTTTTGCATAGAGCCGATAGAGATAGTGCAGCCTCTGTCCTCCAATTGCCGAACATCATTCGTACGTCCGTATGGTTTAAGTATAGTCGGAACACCCTCATCAATAAAAGTATCATAGTCCTCGCATGCTTGTTCGTACATAGCGAGCACCACTTTGGACTGCTTTTCGACATCGCCTATGATGACGGAGTTCCAATGCTTGCGGTGCATTTTTTGAATCCACATCATATAGAACTGCGTCAATGTAGAGCCACCCCACTGTCGTGCTTTAAGTAGTATGATATAAATGGGCGCACCTCGCTTGCGTAATCGTTCCAATACAGACAGATAGTATCGTTGCGCCCGGTTAAGTACGAGATAATTACGCTCGCCCTTCCCTTTGAGTTTGATTTTTATCTGTGTGCAGCACCAATATTCAAAGTCGTATTTGCACCGCAGTTTGTGGAAATATCGCCATAGGGATATGATTTTTCTGTCGGAAATCTCACTATACAGCCTCTTGCTTGCCTTGCCCAACCCACCCGCAGTGCGTAGCAACTGAACAAATGGCTCGGTGTCCATTTCGGCAGGGATACGCATATCCGTAATTGGCGCGTCCTCTATATGAATAGACACACGGGGTATCGTATCGCAATACTCCGTGCCTGCAAGCGGGTCGTAGTCTGCGTAAGCTGTCAGCCTGCGCTTGTTCTCTACTATTATTTCGCTGCTGTCATTCGACATCCGATTGTAGAATCGTATTGCAAGTCTCTAATGCTTGCTCCCGTTTTGGGATAAACTCTTCGAGAATATTCCGTGCTATTGCGTGCATTTCCCACAGTTCCTCTGTCTGTTGTTCATTAGGGGTTAACTCGCCACGGCCAACCAAAGCCATATAGGGGTACAGAAACTCGTATATGTCTATCTCTACGTGCCGAAAGTTTGCCGCCCTTTCTGCGAGTGTCGGTACGGCTTGTGAGGAAGCCTTCTCTTTTTGCTCTGCTTTCTCCCGCTTTATATCCGACTTTGCTTCATCAAGTTGCGCATTGTACAGCTCCTGCTCTTTTCGCAATAGGTCATCCAAGAATATGATACGCTTTCGGATTTCTTTCTCGTTGTCCGATAGGGTAGTGAATAGCCTCAGCTTGCGCTTAGGTAGCATAGCCTTATACAATCTAAGCGTTGGCTCAATAAACAGATACCCTCGCTCGCTGACACAGAGCGATAGGTTGTGTACAATCATCGGCACAATGCCCAAGTCTTGTGTGTTTTGGAGTGAACGATAGTTTTGTCGCATAATAGGCAGTTCGCTTTCTAACCGCTTTTTGAGCTGCGCCGCTGTGTAGCGCATATTCATTT
>CAVHKB010000022.1:0-1802 GCA_963636305.1 Prevotella sp. P5-108 | reverse complement strand
GTTTTGACATATAGAACGACTTAGCGGGTTGCAACACAACAACCTCATATAACCACTCTTTGGGCGCATTGGGGTATTCCATGCATAATCTATGGTAGTTTGCCAGTAAGTCGGCAATCATTTCTTTTTTCTCGCTATTATCCGCACACTGATTGTTGTTATTGATATATAGCCGTGCTGTGAATGGGGTGATATAAAAACGAGGCGCGGGTTGCTCATATATAAACGAAATAATGGATTGCCGTGAGAGATATTGAATATCACGGCTGCTCGCAATGATATCTTTATGAAGCATACGCAATGCTTCATTACGTTCTTCTATGACGGTATTAGGTCTCATTACTTTGCAAAGATACAACTTTTTTGCGGAATAGTATCAAAACTAACGGAAAAAGTATCATAATTAAATATAATTATTGCATTCATAGTACTATCTTTGCACTCATAATCAATAAAAACAGCTATAACTATGGCAAAGGAAAACGAACAGGCACAAGCGCAGGCAGTCCAAGAGCCATCGCAAACGCCTAATTTCGACAAGTGGCGTACTAATTTGCGTAGCAAATATGGAGAAGACAAGTCGGATGAGGAGTTGTACGGCCTCTCCATGAACGGCTATGATGAGGAGCATGACGCTGCAAAGCGATATAGCGCAGAAGCAGAAGAGTTAGAAAGTATCTTATCTGCTAATCCCGACCTCGCAGGGGTGTTTGCCGAGATATTTACTCGTGGCAAAGACGGCAACCCGGCAGGAGCATTGCGTAATTTACCCCCGGACTTGAAACGCTACATCACGGACGAGAACTATGGCGATGATGAATACCTTGCCGACCGCAAGAAAAAAGAGGAAGACGCTGCGTCTAAGAAAGCGAAAGATGAGCAGACACAAAATCTGCGCGAGCAAGCTTTTGAGGAGGTATGCCAAGAAGACGGCATAGCAGACCCGGAGGCGGCACTTGAGGCATTGCAAGGAGTGTTCAATAATCCGTGCGAAACGCTTGAACAATGCAAGGAGCAGGTACGCTCATTTTTGAAAATGGTGGATTATGACAATGCTGTCGAAGCAGCAGAGGTGCGCGGGCGTAATGCAAATATCGCAGCACAGCGCAAGAAATCAGCAGGCAGTTCTGACGGACAAGCGAACGGAGCGTCAGCAGCAGGCAGCGGAAAAGCGCAGAATAATCCATTGTCCCGTATGGCAGAGAGTGGCGCAATTGCGCGGAATCTATAATCAACTATAAACTATAACCAAACAAAACTGAATTATGGCACAAGCTAATGTAAATCCTGCTACTCAGGGCACTGACCCGGGTGCAGGCACGATGTCGCAGAACGCAGGCGCAGGGTCTGCCGGTGTAGGCATACATGGTCAAGGCAGTTTTCCGACCGCACCAAATAATGGTGCGGGCTTGAGCGAGGATTTAACTCGTACTATAGCCCCCGGATTATTCCGTGACCAAAGCGATGAGAACATCGTGAAAATGGGTTGGTCGCAGACCCCAATCAATGCGATGATGCGCGATATGGGTTCGCGGAAAGTGAATAGTACGGTATTCAAACACTGGAGTGTTGACTTGCGTGTGGTAGATGGAGCAACGGGTAGCGCAAAGCAAACTATCAGCGGTAAGAACCTCGACCGCTCCATTCCAAAGCCTACCGACATCACTGTTGTGGACGCTTATGTATTTGACGAGAGCGACCAAATCACTTTCGCAGGCATACCCGGCTACAAGGTAGAGAATGGCGTATATACCAAATTGCCGAATGTCAATCTTAATGCTTTGGTGTTGGAGATAAAGAAC
>CAVHKB010000021.1:0-17929 GCA_963636305.1 Prevotella sp. P5-108 | reverse complement strand
ATTTTCAATAGAGCGCGAAAAGATAGCAAATACGCCTATATTTTGCTACATAGAGATTACACTTTGTATTTTTCTTGCTATTTCCATGTTAAAAAGCATAATTTTACGACAGAAACCCTTGCAAGTATTGTGAATGCAGTGTACTTTTGCACTGTGTTTTTCATGGTATTAGATTTAAGGTTAAGTAAAGATTGGGTTGTCGGGATGACAACCTTTCTTTTTTTATAGGTATTGGTGGTATCGAGTTGCCCAAATACGCTTTAGAATTTCTTTTTATTCTCCCAATTATTATTAAGTATGCGTTTTTCGGTTTTGAGCGGTAGAACTACCGTTCATTGTATATTCATCCTTCGTTGTTCCTATATGCGTCCTATATGCGTCCTATATAAATCCTTTGAAAACCGTAGTGTTTATCGGGCTTGGCGGAGGGCAGTTGCCGTGTATTCCTATCCGACAGTCATACTTTTCGGAAAGGAATATATTTATGTTTGTTAACTATTCGACAGAAAGAGATAGGGACGGGAGGAGGAAAGACAGAGGACGCTTTTGTGGGAAAGACGGCAAGCAGAAGGGTTGCAGGGAGGGAGAAGTTGGCTTTAATAAGTGAGACGGAGCATGAGATGTATGTCGGTTCTTCTGTTGTAGGAGAGTTGCTGTTCGTTGACCCATTGGTCGGCGCAAACTGTCTGTGCCACTTTGAGATAGACCGCCCAATGAGGGTTGATTTTATAGCGCAGGTTGAGGTAATATCGTGCGCCTACACCATAGACGGCAGGGATGGAGAAGGCATAGAGGACATCGTTCTCGTAGGCATAGAACCGATTGGACCAGGCAGGCGCATAGAAAGCCATGAGGCGCAGTTGGAGCAGGACGGGTATTCGTTGGAACGAGTAAGAACAATCCTCTGCGAGCATTGCTCCCAAGGTAGGTTTGGGCGAGTCGTCGGCGAGGGCGATGTTTCCTTCGATGCGCGTGCGAAGCATCCACCCTACTCTTTGCCAATCGATGAAATAGCGGAGGTTGCAGCGTGTAAGCCCTGCCTTCTGTTTGGCTCTGAACCGCCATTGCATCTGCAGTTCCTGTGAGAAGGCGAAGTCTGCCTGCAGCATGGCTTCGTAGCCCGTAGAAGGGGTTTTGATGCCATACTTGGGAAAGCGGAAAGTGAACACATCGGCATAGGCAGAGAACCGCCACCGACTGACGCGAGTCACTTCGGTTCCCAAATAGATACCGTGTTCGTCGTTATTGCGGTTCGTTTCGCCAAAGGCATCGGTATTGAAGACATCGTAAGTAGGAGAGTAGTAGCGATAGAGCAGTGAGAGCGCGATATCGTTGACGGGGAGAAGCCGAATGCCTGTGATATTGGCGAAGCCCCAACGCTTGTTTTGCGCCGCAGCGATTTCGCCAAAGAGGGAGAAGCGTTGTCGATGGTAGCGGTAGTTGAGTCCTGCCGCAAATTGGTTCTTTCCCTGAAAATAGTTGGTGTTATAGTAATTGACTTCAGGAACCAAGGGGGCGTTGAAAAGTGTCTCTTTGAGAGTGAGTCCGAGTTTGAGGTGTTTGTATTGCCCTGTAATGTTCGTGGCTATGGTATGCTGCCAGACTGTTTGTTTGTAGTCTGATTCTGCGGCGGTGCGATGATAGCCCGATGTGATGACAGAGGGGAAGGAACCGTCTTCGCGCAGACGGGCATCGATGCGGCGTGCGGAGTAGAGGGCAGTGAGTTGGAAGTTGTTCCATTGCAGGGTAGCCGCCGTGCCGCGATAGAAGTTATACTCGTGCGTAGAGAGTCGCCGTGCGAGTCCTTCGTTGTAGCGTCCTATGGCGGGGAGGTACTTGCCGGAGAAAGAAGAAGGACTGCTCAAAATCAGTCCCTGCCCGAAAGAGGCACGGTAGTCGCCAATTATCCACCGACTGAGATGAGGGGAGAGGTTATTGAACTGCAAGAAACCGCCATAGAAGTCGAATCCGTAGGTTTTCGGTCCCCACCAGGGTTCGCCAGGGTCGCGTTCCATAGAGCATCCGAACTGCAGATGTTCGGCATCAAGAAGATATTTCAGGGAGATATAGAAAGGGTCGTATTCCTTGCTTTCGATGTTACGCATATCGGTGCGCAGGGTCAGTTTGTGTTTGGCATGGCGTAACGACTCTTTCCAGTAAACGGGCTGCCTGTCGGAGCGCGGTTGCACGCAGACGAAGGGGAGCATATTGCGTATATCGTAGGTTTTGAGAGCGGGAATGAGTCGGAGTTCGTAGAGGGAGTGCAGTTCGCGTTGGTACGCATAGAGGAGGATGGCATCGATTTGTTCCTGCGAGAGAAAGGGGAGTTGCCGTAGTTGCTGTTCGGTTGCAGTGTTAAGGTTGAGGGGTTTTTCGGAAAGTGCGCGCAGGTTCTCTTCGAGTTCCTCGAAATCGACACCGACATCGTTTTCTACTGCCGTTTCGTAGATATCCTGAATGATTTGACTGAGTGGCAGGGTTGTATTGATGTTCTGCGCACAGAGGAGGCATGATGCAAGCATGGAAGTGACACACAGGATTATGTTGCGTATCATTTCCATGAATAGGAGAGTTGGCAGAGTAGGTTGACGCCCAGCACGGGGTGCAGTTCGGCGGATATATTCGTTTGGAAACCGGCAAAATGCAGTCCTACACCAAGGCAGGTGACGAGATAACGATAGTAGTAGAGTCCTAACTTGAGTGTCAGTTGTCGTACAGCGTTCCACTCGTAGCCCGTAGCGATGCGGAATGTGTTGTTGATGTCGTAGTCGGCTTGGAGGTCCCATCGCATATTCTTGAGGAAATGATAATCGAAGCCGAGCGAATAGACGGCGGGTAGCAGTCGGCGTGTTTCGGTGAGTTTGAGGGATTGGAGGAAGGGGTTGAATGTTTGGAAGCCGAGTGCGAATTTTGGTGTAATCTGCACGACGGTTCCCAATTGGGGTACGGCAGTACATTTGTAGCCGACCGTTTCGCCTGCATAGACGCAAATCAGGTTGGCTTGGAGTCCTAAAGAGAATCGTCCGAATTGCCGTGCGAGAGCCACTGCTGCCATCATCTCGGAATAGTGAGCATAGCCAAAGAACGAATACGCCACGCCGACATTGACATAGGGATTGGTGTAGGAGGCTTGCAGCAGTTCGGTGGATAGTTCTCCGATGAGATACTTGTTTTCGTACTGAAAGGCGATGTTGAAGCGTTCTTGCTGCACCAGGGATGCGGGGTTGTGGAAAGCCGCCCAATAGTCGGTTCGTGCCGTTGCGGTATTGGCGATGAAGGGACTACTCGGTATGACCTCTGTTATCTGCGCCGCAGCAGGCAGGCAGAGGATGAGCAACAGAGATAATCCGAGAATGAGGGTGTTTTTCATGCGGGAGGGTCATGGCTACGAGAGCATAGCGATGGCGCGTTTGAGTGCGACGATAAAGGAATCGATTTCCTCTCGGGTATTGTAGAGCGCGAATGAAATGCGTACCGTACCCGAACAGTTGAGGTAATTGATGAGCGGTTCGGCACAATGGTGACCTGTACGGACGGCGATGCCCTGCTGGTCGAGCAAGACACCGATGTCGTAGGGATGTACATTCGCTACATTAAACGATATGACGCCAGCCTTATGGAGGCCTTTTGCATAGATATGTACCTGCGGAATGGTTGCCAACTGTTGCTCTGCATAACGGGTCAGTTCCTGCTCATGGGCACTGATAGTCTGCATACCGATGGTCTGCAGATAGTCGAGCGATTTTGCAAAGGCATAGGACCCAATGAAGTTGGGTGTTCCTGCCTCGAACTTATAGGGGAGGGTGTTGTAGGTAGTCTTTTCGAAAGACACATGTTCAATCATCTCACCGCCACCTTCGGCAGGAGGCAAGGCATTGAGCCACTGTTCTTTTCCATAGAAGACGCCGAGCCCTGTGGGTCCGTACGCCTTGTGCGCCGAGAACATCAGGAAGTCGCAATCGAGTGCTGTTACATTGACAGGCAGATGCGGAGCCGATTGTGCCGCATCGATACAGACGGGGATATGGCGGGCATGTGCGATGCGGATTATCTCCTCTACGGGATTGATGATACCCAGTACATTGCTGACATGAGCCACACTTACGAGCCGTGTGTGTTCGTTAAGGAGATGCTTGAAGGCTTCGAGGTCGAGGGTAAGGTCGTCGTTGAGAGGTATAACGCGCAGGACGGCTTGCTTGCGTTGACAGAGCATCTGCCAGGGAACGATGTTGGAGTGATGTTCCAACTGCGTGACAACAATCTCGTCGCCTGGACGAATGGCATACTCTCCAAAGCAGAACGCCAGCATGTTGAGAGAGTCGGTTGTTCCTTTGGTAAAGATGATGGAGTCGGGTGTTTGGGCGCCTATAAAGCGTGCCACCGTCTGACGAGCCTCCTCGTGCTGTTGTGTCGCCACCTGACTGAGGTGATGTACACCCCGATGGATATTGGCATTGAAGTGCGAGTAAGCATACATGAGCGCGTCAAGCATGACCTGCGGTTTCTGAACGGTAGCGGCATTGTCGAAGTATATCAGCGGACGCCCGTTGACTTGTTGGTGCAATATAGGGAAATCGTTTTCTTTCATATAGTGTACTGTTAATGATAGTTCGGTGCTGGCTATTTTATGGGCGATAGTAAGATTGCTCCAATATCTTTTGTGCGTCAGGCTCCTGCATGAGTTGCTGAAGTGTGACCTCTTTGTTGTTTTCCATATAGGCTTTGCATATCTGCCACCCAGTCCATGTGCCTAACCGTGCAGGGGCATCCTGACTTATCTCGCTGGTGAAAGGTCCGTCGTTGAGATAGGAGGAGAGTACCATACTTTCGGAACGGAAGAGGTCTTTCTTGTCGATCATACGCTTCCATATATCCGCCTCGTACTTTTTACACCACTCCCATTGAGCCTGCGTGTAGCCCATGATTTCGTACTCGGGTTCGTCGGGGAACAGGAGGGAGAGCATATACATTATTTTCCCTCTGTAGATCATATTCTCCAACAACCGTCCCTGCCTGCTATTGAAAGGGATATGCCTGAACAGGTATGCCGACACGACATCCGCCGCGATACATTCCTTGCGCATTGTTTGTTTCTGATAGTTATAGACCACACGGTTATAGTACTCGTAGTCGGACCCAAGGTACATATCGACCCCTACGGCGATGTCGTCGTCGAGAAAGAGTATAGATGCGTTAAAGCCAGATACAAAGAAGTATATCGTGGGTATCTGCCAATCGGGATAGAGGTAGAGCAGTCGCGCAAAGGCAGCATTGAGCGATTGCTGCACATCGGTGATGTCGGCATATTGGCGCAGCACCTCTGCGTTGGTTTGCCGAAAGCCATAGAGCGTGTCATCGAGAAACTGAGGCAACGCCTTGCACAGATAAGCGGTGTCGGTAGCATAGATGCCTAAAATATCCTCGCAGAAGACAGGCATAAAGTAGGGATAATCCGTGTAGAGGCGGTTTATTCCCTCGCTGACAGATGCCGTGTCCAAATGCAGCAAGGCACTGTCGAAACGCACAACAGGCACTTGCACCGAGGGTACATCTTTGGGGAAATAACGACGGTCCGACCTGCAACCACACAGCAAAGTCAGGCACACCAAGCATACTATCTTAACTGATTTTCCCATCTCTCATCTGGATTACACGATCGGATATCTTCGCGAATTCGGGGTCGTGAGTGACAATCACTATCGTTTGACCGTAGTTGTTACGCATATCGGTGAGCAGTCGGTGCAACTCCTCTTTATTGGCACTGTCGAGGCTACCGGAAGGCTCGTCTGCCAGGATTACATCAGGGTTCATCATCATAGCCCGTGCTGCGGCAACACGCTGCTTCTCGCCACCCGACAACTCGTTAGGTTTGTGCTTCATACGCTCTGCAAGGCCCAACTGCTCGAGCAGCATTGCAGCACGCTCTTGCGATTTCGCCATACTGATGTTCGCTATAAGCGACGGCATCATGACATTCTCCAAAGCCGTGAACTCCGGCAACAGTTGGTGAAACTGAAAGATGAAGCCTATATGGTGATTACGGAAATGTGCCAACTCCTTCTCTTTGAGTGCGAACAAATCCACATCGCCTATGCACACCGTCCCCTTGTCGGGCTTATCCAACGAGCCGATTATCTGCAACAAAGTCGTTTTGCCTGCGCCGCTCGGTCCCACTATCGACACTATCTCCCCCTTGTCAATATGCAGATTCACTCCTTTCAACACCTCGAGCGAACCATAACTCTTGTGTATGTCTTTTACATCTATCATCTTAATATCCAATTGATTGCTGCTTCTATTATCTCATCCTTGTCCTCGTCCCCAAGGTCCACCTCCACATCGGGCATTATCCCGTCTTCTATCGACTGCCGCTCCGCATCGTACATCCGAACACTCGAGAAGCGAACAATCCAACCATTGGGTAATTCATAACTCATAGGCATTCCGCCACCTCCACCACTGCGACCGCCAAATGTTCGCGCATTGTCCGCATAACGCATCGTACTGATGAAGAAGTTCGTCGCCGAATATGCCGAACGGTTCGACAAGACGGCTGCAGGACGCAACCAACGGACGTCCATATCCGCAGTGTCTATCGTCATTGCCAGAAGCCCCGAATAATCATCGTGTCCGCTACCTGTCTTGTGCTGCTGATAACCCACCGTCCGAGTCTCCGAGAAGAATGTCGCTGCCAACATACGGGCATATTCTATACTCCCGCCTCCATTGCTCCGTACATCAAGTATAATACCCTCACAGTCCTTGAAATAACGAAGCACATAAGCCATATTCAGTTCCGAAAAACCGTCCGAGAAACTTTCATAGCGGACCAATCCCACTCGCCCGTCGGCAATACGGTTGTAGATAAGACCTCCCGCAGTCCTGTAGTCCGAAGAGAGATACCTGTCCGAATACAAACGACTGCGGTCGAAATTAGTCGGATAACCCTCACGCCATGCCGTGCTATGAGATACATCAAACGGTGAATACAAGTTCACATGACCATCGTGCAAACTGTCCAACATCGACGCCAACAAATCGAACAAACCGTACTCATCCGTCGGCGACAACTGCAGCACCTTGTCATAATACTCACTATATATCGCGTTCCAATCTACCTGCTTCTCCCCTAAAAAACAGTACTTTGTATCAATAATCGACCACAACGCCTCGAAATTCCCTTCAGGCGTATCGCGATACGGCTCCTCCACACGACCCATACAAGCCGTCAGGCAGAAGCATAACGCTATGTACAAACAACGCTTCACCATCGATAAGGACCTATTCTTGTCGTGTATCGGAAACTCGTCCCTATCACTAACGCTACCTCCTCACGACGCATCACTATGTTGTGTATCGCATAATGCAAATACTCATGCCGTATTCCTATTGTCCATGCAGAACGACGAAACTGCATATCCAATGCCAATATCTGACGGACCGACTGCTTGTTATGAAAACTCGCAAAAGCAAAACCGTCCCTCAACGAACCGCTCAACTCATAGTAACTCTCCCAATAATCAGGCACATACTGAACACCCGCCAACGAGGTCATCACCATATAACGAACTCGGTAACTGCTGTGCCGTGCCGAGAAACGATACGACAACCCCATACGGGCGCACAACGACAATCCTAAGTCCATCGAATAAGGCTTGTTCACATTCGTACCGTGAAAGCGACCCGAATAATCCAAGTCAAGATACGGACCCAACGCAATGTTGAATCCCCGTACATTCATCAACTGCTGGAACTGATAGTCTGCACCCCACCCCGTCTGCAATCCTACATTATACATCACATTGCGCTTCGGACGGTTCTGCAACAACGCCCCACTGACATACAACTCACCTGTATGCGTCCATGCCGAGTCCCTGCGAAAAGCCTGCTGCCAACTGCTGCCTATCCCTATCGCCTGACCGTTATACAACAACGGCGACAAGTACTCGTCCTGCTGAAACTTACCTCCATACGACAACCACAACGAATACTCGTGTTCTATCCCCACCGCTCTCACTGCCGTGGACAACGGAACAAACATCATCAGCAATATGACAAACCTGCCTCGCATCCCGCTTCAACGAACCGTCAACCTACGACTGCCATCCGCCTGCACTTCAATATCAATCCATACCGTGTCCTCTGGCAACAGCGAAGAGATAACATCCGGCCACTCCACAAAACAATAACTCCCCGAATACAAGTAATCCTCCGCTCCGAAATCCCGTGCCTCATCTGCCGAGTTCAACCGGTAACAATCAAAATGATACAAGTCCTCTCCTCCCTTGCCCGCATACACATTCACAATAGCAAATGTAGGACTGTTCACCACATCCTCCACACCCATCTCCTTGCACAGTTGCTTGACAAAGGTGGTCTTACCCGCCCCTAACGAACCCTCAAAGGCATAAACTCGGCTCTCTGGATATACCTCCAACACCGAACATGCAGGCACCTCCGCACCCGACTCGCCGAAAAGATGCAGTCCGTCGGCTTCCTGTCTAATTAGATATCTTTTCATATTTCCTCCTTCCTCCCCGCTACTTCCGTTTCCAATGTTGTGAACGACCCAATACGCCAAATTTGTCTATCGAACCCCTGAGTTTCAAAAGACCGTTGTCGTACGAGATCTTACCGTAATAGAAATTACCACTCTCCGGGTCAAGCACCTTGCCTCCCGTCAACACGCCGTTCTTCTCTTCCATATCCCTGATAATCACCATCCCCAAAACAGGCTTGTCCTTGTCTTCCCCCTTGCAGGCTACACACTTCTCATTCTCTGTGCCGGGTATAAGCATTGCCGTTATCTTCCCATAATACTTGCCATTCTCGCCACGATAGATATGAACAACCGAATAACTCTGACCCGTCTTGTCATCTACCGTGTACCAATCGCCCAAGATACTGCTTATTTGCGCCGAACACGACAAAACAATACTCATTCCGACAATCGTCAACCAACTGCGCTTCTTCATAACTTATATAGAATTAAATATTCACTCCCTCCTGCTCTAACCGTACCTCATCCTCACCTACTCGCAAACAACAACGATGATTCAACAACAACGGCAGATTATAATCCGTATGCCCCGCAGGAAAATCAAACACCACAGGATAATCATACCCCTCCACCATATCCCGTATCGTCTCCTGCACCGTCCTACACATCGTCGGGTCATCATCGCAATCGGTAAACTGACCCACCAACAGACCCGATAACTCCGACAATACTCCGCTCAAGCGAAGATTTTGCAACATCCTGTCTATGTGGTAATGACGCTCACCGATATCCTCAACAAACAATATCCCGCCACGACGCAACGCATAAGGCGTCCCCTGCAAACCATACAGCACCGACAAATTACCTCCCCTCAATACACCTTCTGCACTGCCCGTACGGTTCAACCTGTGCGGCGGCAAACGATAATCTATCCCCTTGCCTTCCAACACATCAAAAAAAGCAACCATACTCCTGTCCTCCTGCGGCAAACTCGACAGGTGCTTCGTCATCAAACCATGCAACGATGCAATGTCACTCCGCCCAAGTAGGTTGTGAAAACAAGTAATGTCGCTGAAACCCGCCACCAACGGACAATGCCCCGTCGGCAGGACTATCCTGTCCACCAATTGCGCCATACCGTAACCTCCGCGACTGCACAACACAATGTCCGTACTTGGGTCCGACAATGCCGCATTGATGTCCGCTAAACGCTCCTCCACCGTCCCTGCAAAGCGACCATAACGGGAATAAGCATGAGGTGCTATCGTCACCTCATAACCCTTCCCCCGCAACACTTCCGCCGCACCTTCCACATAATCGCGACACACCACACCCGAAGGAGATACTATCTGTATATGCTTCTTTCTCAAATCCATTACAAGTCCATTATGAATCCATTGCAAGTCCTTTTGTTTCAACCCTCTGGAACACTTCCTATTGTATATGTTTCTTTCTCGACCCCATTGCAAGTCTTCTTGTTACTATCCGCAGGAAGACTTCCTGTTAACCGCCAACCACCTCCGTCCCCATAACCGACCTACTGCCAACTCCTTCCGTTCCAATAACCGACAAAGATACAACATTTTTCCTATATACCCACCACCACCCACCTCGAAACCTCGAAAAATCACCATTCTCCTCCCCTCACCCCACACTTTACCCCTCAATGTATCAATGTTATTTGGCTATTATTTGGTTGTTATTTGGCTATTATTTGGCTATTATTTGGTTGTTATTTGTTCCTTATTTGTCCGATGTTTGCCCGTCCTTTGCCCGTCCCTCGCCCGCTATTGGTAACTTCGTTTAGGCTAACCGTAGAGCCATAGCGTGCTATGGCTCTCAACTCCCTTTCGCAGAAAGAACAATCTGTTCCCCTCAAAACCCTATAACCCCCTCAACCCAACTCTGCATGTTAATTGTTAATTGTTAATTATTAATTGTTAATTGCCACCCAATTGTCCCACGCCTCCCTTATGACATTCTTATGTGATTCATATGTGATTCTTATGTGATTCATATGTGATTATCGAACCAACATCCTACAATTTGGCTATTTCCACACATAATTTGTCCTCCCTTCATTTATTCCGCAACTATCCTTGCACCCATTTCAATTCTTTTGTGTACCTTTGCGCGGTAATTCCGAAAGCCAACCCTTTCGAAACCCAAACAAACCGAATACACTTTTATTCAACAACTATTAAATACAATCTCTATGAAAAAAGCCTTTATCGCTGTTGCTATCGTTCTGGCAGCAGGCATGATGTCTTCTTGCAACGACACCAACTATTGTTACAAAGTTACCTGCTCCTACAAACTGGCAGGACAAGAAATTTCTCACACCTACAACTGGTGGGGTACAAAGAACGATCTCAAGTCCTACGAACAATCGCTCAAAGACGGTGCCACTATGCTGGGTGCAAACGCTGACGATGTAAATATCACTAGCAAAAAAACAAACAAAAGCGAAAGCGAATGCAAATAAACCCACTTTCGTAACAAAACGAACGCAAAAGGATGTGCCTACCACGACACATCCTTTGTTTTTCCTCACACGAAACGACGCAATTATATATACATCAAAAAAATATCTCGAAATACTTGTGTGTTCAAAAAACTTGTCTTACCTTTGCAGCCGATTTCCGTCTGAATAGGCGTACAACAACAAAATGAACGCCCATTCCGAACATATCACGGCCCATTCGTCTATCGGTTAGGACGCAAGATTTTCATTCTTGAAAGAGCAGTTCGATTCTGCTATGGGCTACAAACTACACTGATAAAAATAAACCGATAAACATACTGTACAAGATGGCAAATCATAAATCATCTTTGAAGAGAATCAGACAGACCGAGAAAAAAAGACTACACAATCGTTACTACGCTAAAACTGCGCGTAACGCTGTGCGGGACTTGAGGGCTACTACGAACAAAGAAGAAGCCGCTGCTATGCTGCCTAAAGTATCAAGCATGCTCGACAAACTGGCAAAACGCAACATCATTCATCGTAACAAAGCCGCTAATCTCAAATCCAAACTGGCTGTTTATATCAATAAACTCGCCTGATTCAGGCTTATCCCATAGCCGATACAACAAAGGCAACCTCCTGTAGGCTGCCTTTTTTCGTTATACCTGCCGCCTGCCTCACGCAAGCCCTACTCACTACACACTCCTCTAACTGTTCCTGTACTCCTTAGGCGTCTGACCTGTATGCGCTTTGAAAAAACGATTGAAGAAACCTACATTGTCAAAACCTAAAGCAATCGCTATCTCTTTAATCTGCTGATTCGTTATTTTCAACTGCGACTTCGCATCAGTCAATATAGCATCCGTTATCAAATCACCTGCCGTCCTTCCGCTTACCGACTTTATCGTTGAACACAAGTGCGGCAGTGTCAAACGCAACTCCTCCGCATAACGCGCCACATGGTGCCACTCCTGATAATGGTTCAACACCAAACGGCTGTACATCTGAAATATCTCCTGCTTCCTATCCTGCGGCTTTATTATAAAGCCCTGTTCTTCTCGCCGCTCCGAATATGCCAACTGAATGATATTAAAGATATGCACCATTTTGGCACTCGACAACAATGGAGGAGTGCAATTCGAAGCCTCCAACAACACATCCATCGAGTGCTTAACCACCTTGCCGCACTCTTCCGAAACCTTTAGCAAAGGCTGCTTCTCACCCATGAGGTGCATCGCACTATGCACACCGAATGTATTCTTCGCTATAAAAGACGACGAGAACAACAGATAATACACCAACGCATCCTCGCTGAACTCATGTATCAGCAAAAAACTGCCAGGCTCCAAAACAACTATATCATTCGGCTGAAAAGAATACTTCGTGATATTGATAGTCGCTGTGGCTGTACCACGCAATACGTATGCATACACACCGCACTTTATCTTGCATGGAAACCTGCCGTATTCATTCAGTATCTTTCCACTGGCATCGCCTACTAAATAATCCACCGGACAATCCAACAACGGGATATTTTGTTCCTTCTCTTGCATATACCTGACGCTTTTATAATGATTATTCCTTTCTTTGACCTTGCAAATATAGCACTTGCTCCGCAAAGGTACAAACAAATCTACTATAAATTACTATCCATCTTAACAAAATGCACTTTTTAGCAAACAAACATACCTTTTCAATATGCCAAAACAGAAATAATCATACATCTCCCACCCACAACACTCCCTCCTTCCACCCCTCCTGCAACCTGCCACCTGACATGGTTCTCTTTCCTTCTCTCGGTCCTCCTCTTTGTGAAAATAATACAACCATTCATTTGGTATATACAAAAACATATTTTACCTTTGCAGCGCGAAACCCACACAGGGATATTCCGTACAACACGGCTTGCACGCTTCTTTGGCAGAAAAACGGCAACCGTCCCGCCGTACGGACCTATACCATTGGGTGGGCATAGCAGACATAATGAAAGGCGTTATTGGCGTCGTGTTCTTACCTTGAAATTCTCGCAAAATTACTACCCGGTTAGAACGATGCAACAAGACGCCCGCGGGATATGATCTATTCCGCACTTTCTGTAGAGTAATCCTTACTCGCAGGAAGTGCATCGGTATATCATATCGGCGTGGGTTTCGCGTTGTCACTTCATCTGGGTAAGGTCATGCGAGAAACCTCAAGGTGTGGAGCGACAAGAATAGAAACTCCACGCTTTTTTTATGCCTTTACCCTGCACACATCAATGTGGACATATAGATATTGTGTAGGGTTTGTCCAAAAATAAACTGAATCAATGCTGTTGGAGTTCGCAGCATAAACAACTTAATTCTATTCTCAAATGAAAAAGGAATTGAATAACGAAGAACTCCAAAACAGACGCGAGTTTTTCAAAAAAGCAGCAAAAGCCGCCCTTCCAGTAGTCGGCGCCGTAGTACTCTCTAATATCCCGCAAATGGTATCCGCTACCCAAGCAGGACAATGTATGTGTGCAAACAACTGCGTATCGTCATGTCATGATACATGTCTTTATTCTTGCTACAATACTTGCAGAACATCGTGCCGTTCTGGCTGCAAACACTCTACGAAATAAAGTGTTTCTATAACTGTACAGGCATAACAACTCAAATAGGTAAGTTTTATAGAGTTGGGATTTACCTTCTATTGTTTTCAACTCACAAACTAAAAAAACAATTATGTCAAACAAAAATTCAAGCGAAGAACTCCAATCACGTCGCGAATTCTTCAAGAAAGCAGCAAAAGTTGCTTTACCTGTAGTCGGTGCTATTGCACTTAGTCAACTGCCATTGTCGCTCAATGCTACAGAGATGAGTGATTGCAACGGCAATTGTTCTGGTTCCTGCCGTAGTGGTTGCTACACTACTTGCTACAACGACTGCTACAATGCTTGCAAAACTACTTGCAAGGGAGCATGCTCCAGAACAACTAAGTACTAACACCTAAAAGGGTAGCACTTGTGTTTTGTTTAGCAAATATGCAAGTGCTAACCCTTACAAACACAGAACTATAATGGAAGACCTAAAACAATCATGGCAAGAAGGCACAGCCAAGAATATCACCTTCATTGTCACCAAGGACTGCCAACTTGCCTGCAAGTACTGCTATTTGGTAGGCAAGAATGAGAAAGAGCGTATGCCGTGGAGTACCGCCAAAGCGGCTATCGATTATATTCTCGACCGTGAGCAAGACCCGAACTTCGCTTACGAGAGCGTGATATGGGACTTTATCGGCGGCGAGCCGTTCCTCGAGATAGACCTCATCGACCAAATATGCGACTACATCAAATCCGAGATGTATCGCCGTAACCACCATTGGTTCAACTCCTACCGCTTCAATTTCTCCACCAACGGCATTAATTACGACAGCGGAAAGGTGCAGCAATTCATCGAGAAGAACAAGCGGCACCTTAGTATCGGTATCACTATCGACGGCACGCGCCGCAAGCACGACCTCAACCGTGTCTATAAGAACTCCGAGCGGGGTTCGTACGACGATGTGGTACGCAACATCCCGCTGTGGCAGAGTCAGTTCCCCGGCGATGGCACCAAAGTGACTATCTCCTCTGCCGACATCCCCTATATCTGCGAGTCGGTACTGCACCTCTACGACCTCGGCATCCATCAGGTGAACATCAACTGCGTGTTCGAGGATGTATGGAACGAGGGCGACGACCTGCGCTTCGAGGAACAACTGATGCAGTTGGCAGACACCATTATCGACCGCGGACTCTACGAGGAGTACGCCTGCTCGTTCTTCTCGGAGAACATGGGCAAGCCGCTCGACTGCACCCTGCAGAACCAAAACTGGTGCGGAGCAGGCAAGATGCTCGCTATCGATGCAGCGGGTAATTTCTATCCCTGCACCCGCTTTGCGCAGTACTCCCTGCGGGACAAAGAGGCATGGATAATAGGCAATATCCGCGATGGTATCGACAACAACCGTTTGCGCCCGTTCCTGACGCTCGACCGCTGTACGCAGTCCACTCCCGAGTGTGTAGAGTGTGAGGTAGCAGAGGGCTGCGCATGGTGCCAAGGCGAGAACTACGACGCCGCCAAGACGCACACCGTCTATGAGCGTGCCACGGCTATCTGCCTGATGCACAAAGCCCATGTGCGTGCCAACAACTACTACTGGAACCGTCTCTACCGCAAACTGGAACTCGAAGGCAAGCGCGAAGAATTTGATGCCCAACAGAACAACAAACGCTCCAACGACATAATCTGCTAAAACCATGAAGAACTATATGCAATACCTCGTCATCCTCTTGGATGACACCTCGGTCGCATACTGCCATGCCGATAACCCGCTTACCGAACGACACTTGATGCCTCTCGATACACTGCACCAAGCCATTCTGTTTGGTATGAAGCAGAATCTGATGATTCAGTATGTCTATCCCGACTACGACCTGCCTGCCGAATACAACGAACTGATAGAGAGCATCGACCATGTCAAGATTGGGCGGGATGTGCTGGTCTATACCGATGTGCCTGCAACCGCAGCAGGCAAGAACATCGTCCTGCGCCTTACTGTCGCAGACTTTATCCGCAAGGTGTACGACATCGCCCTGCTCCTGCCCCAAGTCGCCCGCCTCAATATCTGCCTCACAGACATAGAGCATTTCCAAGACACCCAAATCAACGACTACAAACAGGCGCTTGATACATTAGCAAAGGATGTAGCAAACTTGTACACACAATCGATAAACAAAAGAGAAAACGCAGGTAACTCGCAGGAACCCAATACTGTTGGAACCCCCTCCCTGAGGGGGCGGGGGGAGTTCTCGCTCAATCTCTTTGACCGCCTCCTGCTTACGACTATGCACAACTGCGATGCGGGCATAAGCAATATCACCGTTGCGCCCAATGGCAAGTTCTATCTCTGTCCTGCGTTCTACTACGATGAGCAGATGGGTATCTCAAACCGTATGAACCATACCACGAAGGACGCATCCCGCTCGGTGGGCGATTTGGAGCAGGGGCTGAACATACCCAACAAGCAACTCCTGCAACTCGACCACGCCCCGTTGTGCCGTAAGTGCGATGCCTTCCATTGTCACCGCTGTATATGGCTCAACGACCGCCTGACATGGGATGCCAATACGCCCTCCCACCAGCAGTGTGTCCTCGCCCACCTCGAGCGCAACGCTGCCCGCGACCTACAGCAAACCCTGCAACAGTCCCTTCAGCAAACCCTGCAACAAAAAGATATTACAATAGGTGAAAACATCCCTACCCTCGACTACCTCGACCCCTTCGATGTCAAAGAGGAGTGGTAAAAAAGACGATAATGTTTGTAATTCTGTGCAAAAGAGTGGTATAATGCACAGAATAGTAAACATTATGTCTATAACATAAAACAACAAACTTATACAATAAATCAATATGAAGAAATTAGTAGGTCAGGTAACACCTGACGAGAAGAACGAGATTCTGTCGCTCTTTGAGCGCCGTAACGGACTGATGGAGTTGGCAAAGATTCTCACCGCCGACAATGGCGAACTATACGAGAAACTGGTTCACGACATGGGCGAGACAGGCACGAAATTCCAAGCATGGTGGGACACAATGGCAAAGAAGTACCAATGGGAGTCCTGCGAGGGCGGCAACTGGGAAATCAACTTCGACACCTGCGAGATATTCCTCAACTGCCCTGAATAAAACAACCGACTTCCCCACTCCCCTCCAATGGCGGGGATGCCAAATACAATGTAAGCCCCTCCACTGGAGGGGTTGGGGAGGTCTAAAAGATACCTATTATGAAACTACTTATGATTGGAACACCGGAGATTATTTTTATCGTCCTGATTGTGTTGCTGCTCTTTGGCGGCAAGAAGATTCCCGAACTGATGCGCGGACTCGGCAAAGGCGTGCGCTCGTTTAAGGAGGGTATGAACGATGTGGAGAATGAGATTAAAAAACCGCTCGACACCACGCAACAACCCAACGAGCAACAGCCTACCGCGCAACAGAACGCACAACAGCCCGACGAACCGAAGCAACCGCAAGACGCAAATGGACAGCAGCAATAACGAGCAGAAGATGACCTTTTGGGAGCATGTCGAAGTGTTCCGAAAGGTTATCTTCCGTTGCTTGGGCGTGTGGGCAGTGTGTGCAGTGGCGGCATTTTGCTTCAAGGATGCGCTGTTCTCCCTGCTCTTTGCCCCCTCTCGGTCTGACTTTATCCTCTATCGTGGGCTGTGTTGGCTGGCGGAGAAGACAGGCTGGCAGTCGCTCTGTATGGGGGATTTCGAGGTGCGTTTCATCAACACCGAACTCGCCTCGCAGTTCATGATACACTTGGAGGTGGCGCTCGTGTTCGGCTGTCTGGTAGCAGCCCCTTACCTCATTATCCAACTCTATGGCTTTGTCGCTCCCGCTTTGTACCAGCAGGAGAAACGCTACTCGTCGCTGCTCATCGGCTGCGGCGTACTCCTCTTTGCCTTGGGCGTTGCGCTGAACTATCTGGTGATATTCCCTTTCGCCTTTCGGTTCTTGAGTACCTATCAGGTGCAAGAGGCGGTAGTCAATCAGATTGCGCTCAAGTCGTATATCTCCACCCTGCTGGTGCTTTCGCTCCTGATGGGCATTCTCTTCGAGATACCGATTGTGGCATTCTTCTTGGCGAAACTCGGGCTGATAGACGCCCAAATGCTGCGGCAGTATCGTCGCCTTGCCTTTGTCGTGCTGTGTATTATCGCGGCAGTCATTACACCTACCGCAGATGTCTTCACGCTATTGCTTGTCACTGTCCCGCTCTATCTACTGTACGAGGTGAGTATCCGCGTCGTGGTACATACAACACATTCGGCTGCATAGACAGATATCCCGCCTCCCTCAAAACTGCCCTCTGCCAAGCCCCGTATTTACTATAAGTTCCAAAGGATTTATATACGATTTATATAGGACGCATATAGGACGAATATAGGA
>CAVHKB010000020.1:0-18393 GCA_963636305.1 Prevotella sp. P5-108 | reverse complement strand
GCCCTTTCCCTCCCTCCTCCTCCCCTAAAATCCCCTCCGAAAAAACAAACGAAAACTTTTTTATAACAATACTGTTTGCGATATTGTAATTATTTCGTACCTTTGCAACCACTTTTGTGTATTGGTCTATGTCTAACGAATCGACATACATAATAAACCTAAAAACCTTTGGCGCAGAGCCTTACGAACACGAATACCACTTGGACCAACAATGGCTCTCTCGTGATGGCGCGGTCAAACTGACTGGAGGCGACTGTCGGGCAAAGGTACTGCTGCAACGCACTAACAACGCTTTTGCACTGACGGTACAAATCAAAGGCTTTGTCTGCTGCCCTTGCGACAGATGCTTGGACGATGTCCAATTGCCAATACTTTGCAACGAAACAATGCAAGTCAAATTGGCGCACGAAACACCAACCGACGACCTTACACTCTTCGTTAACCCTGCAGAGGGGAACCTCAATATGAGCGATCTCTTCTACGAATTGATAATAACTAATCTACCGATAGTGATTCGTCACCAAGAAGGTAAGTGCAATCCTCAAATGGAGGAACTTCTCCAATCTTACCTCTGTTCACAATCGGAAGAACTAAACAACAACCTTATGGCTTTTCCCGAAGCCTGAGGAAATATAATAGTGTAATAAACTAATAAATAATAGAAAACATGGCACATCCTAAACGAAGACAATCGCACACCAGAACAGCGAAGCGTCGTACTCACGATGTAGCAAAATTGCCTACAATCGCAATTTGCCCCAACTGTGGAGCAACCTACATCTACCACACCGTATGCGGTGCTTGTGGATACTATCGCGGAAAACTCGCTATCGAAACTGCCGCAGAGGCTTAATAATGCTTCCGTCGGCAA
Source organism: Prevotella sp. P5-108 (assembly GCA_963636305.1). Classification (GTDB taxonomy): domain Bacteria; phylum Bacteroidota; class Bacteroidia; order Bacteroidales; family Paludibacteraceae; genus Colicola. Next base: position 17,522 of record CAVHKB010000020.1, on the reverse strand, counting down.
ACGAGAAAACAACACTGTGCAAACTCTGAGCAGTACTCTGCTCGGAGTTGCTCTTGTGTAGGTAAACGGAAATTTACTCTTTCTAATACACTGCACTCAATCCTACACCTTTGATTACTACACTTAAAAAGGTATTATTCTCTTGGGAATCTATCCGTATTCCCTCTTTTCTAACCAACAATTTTACATAATGGAAAGTAATAAATCAAGATGGCAATCTTCTTCGAGAGGAAGAGGAACCACCGACAACTACAACAGTCGTCAAAACCCAAACTACCACAACGATTACAACCGCCCTCGTACTGGCAACTATTCCAAACCCTTCAACGACGAACGCTACCCCAATACGGAAAGAAAGCGTTTCCATTCCACCGAAGGACAAGAACGGAACTCCTATAATCGCTTCAACAACGACGCAAACCGTTTCGATGCACCAAACTCCCGTCCCCGTTTCAACCCCGACGCAGAAAGCATACGCCCTCGTCGTAGGCGTTTCATTCCCGAACAAGGCGATGCTGACACAACCCGTACTCCTCACTATACACGGGTAAACAACCACTTCGGTCCGAACGAAGGTACTGCTCGCTCCCGTTTCTCTGCCCCTATGCACAGAGATAGCAGCGTCTATACCAAACGCAAACAAATGGCATACAAGCAGAAAGAAATCGACTTGACAAAACCTGTCCGACTCAATAAGTTTATTGCCAACGCAGGTATATGCTCCCGACGAGAAGCCGACGACTTTATACAGGCAGGCGTCATCACAGTCAATGGCGAAATAGTAACGCAGTTAGGCGCAAAAATACTGCCAACCGACAAGGTTATGTTTCACGACCAGCCTGTACGCTCCGAACACAAAGTCTATATTTTGCTCAACAAACCCAAAGACTGTGTCACCACAACCGACGACCCACAAGACCGTAAAACAGTCTTGGACATTGTTAAAAACGCGTGCGCAGAACGCATCTATCCCGTAGGACGGCTCGACCGTAATACAACGGGCGTTCTTCTTCTCACCAACGATGGGGACCTTGCAGCCAAACTAACACACCCTAAATTCGGAAAGAAAAAAGTATATGCCGCAACCCTCGACCGCGACTTGGAACAAGATGCCTTCGACACAATCATGTCGGGAGTAACAATTGACGACGAGGTAATTGTTCCCGATGCTCTTGAATTCACACACGACGACGACCGCAGACACATAGGACTCGAAATACATTCAGGTCAAAACCGTGTCGTCAGAAGAATATTCGAAAGAGTAGGGTACAAAGTACTACAACTCGACCGCGTATCTTTCGCAGGACTGACAAAGAAAAATGTACCACGAGGCAAATACCGTTTCCTGACACCTAAAGAAATAAGTATGCTCCAAATGGGCGCATTCAACTAAAATAGCAAGTATGAAAAGCAGACGCATCCTTTTGGCAGGTATGCTATGGGTTGCAGTGTCCGTCTTCGCACAGACCACACAGGAACTCTATACCGCCTACATCCAATTGTACTATCCTATTGCTCAGGAACAACAACGATTGTATGGGGTGCCTGCTTGCATCACGCTGGCTCAAGGCTTGCTCGAATCAGGGGCAGGGCGTAGTCCGTTGGCACAAAAAGCCAACAACCACTTCGGAATCAAGTGCGCTGGCGATTGGAACGGTAATACCTACCACCAGGACGATGATTCCAAAGACGAATGTTTCCGCAAATACAAACGAGTGGCAGACTCATATCGTGACCATGCACTATTCTTACAACGACCTCGCTACACCGAATTGTTTGCCTTGCAGGTAACTGACTACAAAGGTTGGGCGCACGGACTCAAACGATGCGGATACGCTACTGACCCTGCCTATGCAGGAAAACTCATCAAACTGATCGAGGACTACAACCTGATGCAGTATGTAACCATCGAAGAGCAACTGCCTGCAACCGACACAACACAAGCCTCCGACAAACCCGATAAGTCCGACAAACAGAGCAAATCCCGTAAAACCGGCAAGCCACACAGTACGACCCGCAAGGATACACCCGTCGAAACAACATCGGCAAAAGGACAATCCTCTGCCCTCTCAATGGGTACGGTTGACCTATTCACGGAGCATACTGTCCTACGAAACAATACTTGCAAGTATGTAGTGGCACGCGAGGGCGATACTTTCCAAAGTATTGCAGCCGAGTTCAATATCCGTCTGAAAGCAATCTATCGATACAACGATATTCGCAACACAGACTATGTTCTGCAAAAAGGCGATAAAGTCTATCTGCAAATGAAACGCAAAAAGGCAGATAAACGCTACGCAATATACCGCGTACGCAGAAATGAGAATATCTGGCAAATAGCACAGGACAAGGCTATACAAGTCGAAACTATTTACCGACTGAATGGTATAACCCAAGGACAAGATGTATCCATCAACCAAGAACTGCGTTTACGATGAGGCGTACAAACACAGAGAGCGTAGGTACTGTCATCACACAACTGTTGCGTGAGCAAGGTTTGGAAAAGCCTTTACTTGAACACAAAGTACTACAGGCGTGGCCTCGACTATTAGGGGCTGCAGTAGCCCGCTATACAGGAAAAATGGAAGTGAAAAACGGTGTGCTTTATGTTTACATACAATCCGCCCCTTTGCGTAGCGAACTGTTCTTATGCCGTAAAAAACTCGTCGAGAAACTCAATGCGGAAGTCGGCGCGGAGATCATCACAGATATTCGCTTGCTCTGATAAACAATGCTCTATCCTGCCGACTTCGAAAATAAGATAAACTTCACAGTTGTCCGCAACTATCTATGGCATCATTGCACTTTTTCTATAGGAAAAGAACAAGTGGATGCCCTCTCTTTCCAAACACAACCACAACACATTCAGCGTCTCATCTACGAAACATGGGAGATGCTTTGTGCTGTGAACGACCAATCGCTCAACTTCCCTCGATGTGAAATGTACGATGTTCGCGAGTGCCTTTCCCGTATCCGTATCGAAGGGCTGTTCTTGGAAGAACAAGACCTCTTCCATTTGCGCAAGTCGCTCGAAACATTGCGCTTGCTGACAACTTTCTTCCTTGCTCTACCCCAAGACCGATTTCCTGCATTGCGTGCGTTTTACGCAAGCCAGGAACTGTGCGATGTATCATCTGTCTGTCATATAATTGATACGGTATTGGATAAATACGGGCAACTCAAAGACACCGCTTCACCAGAACTCTTCCGTATCCGTACCGACTTGCACAAAGCACAAGCCGCCGTTGGTCGTACCCTGACATCTATATTACATCAGGCTCAGAAAGACGGAATGATCGACAAGGATGTCACTCCTACACTCCGTGAAGGACGATTGGTCATTCCTGTATCGCCCGTGTATAAACGCAAGTTGGGAGGTATCGTACACGACGAATCTGCAACAGGAAAAACAGTCTATATCGAACCACAACAAGTAGTCGAGGCAAACAACCATATTAGGGAATTAGAAGGCGATGAACGACGCGAGCGTATGCGAATACTCATTCAATGTAGCGACCAACTGCGTCCTATGTTGCCTGCACTTTTGGAATCCCAACTGTTCTTAGGGAAAGTCGATTTCTTGCTCGCAAAAGCAACGCTGGGCAAAGAACTCAACGCTATCGCTCCCCAATTATTGGCAGAACCTTTCCTCGACTGGCGGGAAGCCTATCATCCTGTCCTATTGCTTAATTACCGCACGCAAGGAAAACAGGTCGTGCCACTATCAATACGCCTTGACCATGAGAATAGAATAATTGTTATCTCTGGTCCTAATGCAGGGGGTAAATCAGTATGCTTGAAAACAGTGGCTTTGCTGCAATATATGTTACAGTGTGGTCTATTGGTACCTGTCAGGGAAGACAGTGTAATGGGATGTTTCCAAAATATATTCATCGATATAGGAGATGAGCAATCTATCGAAGATGACTTGTCAACCTATTCCTCCCATCTGCGCAATATGAAGTATTTCCTGCGCAATAGCAATAGTCAGACGCTATTGCTTATTGACGAGTTCGGAGGAGGTACCGAACCCAATATAGGCGGGGCTATTGCAGAAGCGGTTCTGGAGCGTCTCTGCGACTCAAATGCAATAGGGGTCATTACAACGCATTTCGATAATCTTAAACATAAAGCAGAAGACACCAACGGAATAATTAACGGTGCTATGTTATACGACCGTAAACAAATGCGCCCGCTATTCCAATTGTCAATCGGACAACCTGGCAGTTCTTTTGCTGTGGAAATCGCTCATCAAATAGGATTGCCGGATACCATCATCAATCGTGCAAAAGAATTAGTAGGAGAAGAACATATCGATTACGAGAAACACTTGCAGGACATCGCTCGTGATAAACGCTATTGGGAACATAAACGACAGGAAATACGCCAACAACAGAAACATTTGGAACAACGCATTGCATCCTACGACGATGCAATGTCTTCCATCAAACAAAAGCGGACAGAAGTACTCAAACAGGCACAAGAAGAGGCGACTGAACTACTCAAGCAAACAAATGCAAAGATAGAGAATACAATCCGCGAAATACGACAAGCCGATGCTGAGCGTATGCGTACAAAGGAAATACGCCAAGAACTGTCTGCCTTCCAAAAACGGGTAGAGTCTCTACCTATTGGGAAAAAGAATGGAAAACCGACAGAGAAACATTATGTCAAAAATCAAGTAGCAACCACAAACGATACTGAAATAACGATTGGCTGTCGTGTCCGTATCAAAGGAAAGACTATGGTTGGAGAGGTGGTGGATATAAATGGCAAACATGCGCGAGTGGCATTCGGAGAAATGTCCTCAAAAGTACTGCTGTCGCAGTTGGAATGGGTATCTGCCCGACAAGCAAAGAAAATACAAAATGAACACCCGCAAACAAACATAAGCGATTCGCTCCGCCAAAAGAAACTACAGTTCAACAGCCAATTAGACTTGCGTGGAGAACGAGCCGACGAGGCTTTGGCATCACTTATGAACTATATGGACGATGCACTAATGGTAGGAATAGAAGAGGTCCGCATACTACATGGAACAGGCACAGGTGCGTTGCGCGAGGTAGTGAGAAACTATCTGAAATTGTTGCCTGGTATTACTGCTTTTCACGATGCTCATCCCGACGAAGGAGGAGCAGGCATCACAGTAGTGGAAATATAGAAAGAAACGATAATTCGCTCAATAAGCCGTTTTTGTTATAAATTACTTATCTTTGCAATATATTTAATGGAAAGGTAACAGACTATGATCGGTATTTTTGATAGTGGCTATGGCGGACTAACCGTATTCTCGGAGATAAGAAAACAACTCCCTCAATACGATTATCTGTATCTCGGAGACAATGCACGCGCGCCTTATGGAACTCGCTCTTTTGAAGTGGTCTATCACTATACTTGGCAAGCCGTTGAATATCTTTTCGAACATGGATGTAACCTCGTAATCTTAGCCTGCAATACAGCATCGGCAAAAGCACTCCGACAAATACAGCAATGCAATTTGCCGGAAGTCTGGAAAAAAGATAAAGATACTAATAGACGAGTATTAGGGGTCATCCGACCCACTGTAGAACAGATAGGTAACTATACCCAAACAGGACACATAGGACTCTTTGCAACAGCAGGTACAGTAGCCAGTAATTCATATCCCATCGAACTGCATCATCTCTATCCCAATATGTATGTCACACAACAAGCCTGCCCGCTATGGGTTCCTATCATCGAAGCAAACGAACATCTCAATGGTGGGGCAGACTGGTTTGTACATAAATATACACAACAACTCCTCCAAGCGGACCCGCTCATTGATACTGTCATCCTTGCTTGTACACACTACCCGTTGCTAATGGATAAAATCAAACAATGCGTAGGGAGTTCCATCAATCTTATCTCACAAGGTACTATTGTCGCCTCTTCACTGCAAGATTATCTTAAACGGCATCCTGAGATAGAGCAATCGTGTAGCAAAGGGGAAACGCAACACTATCTGACCACAGAATCTGCAGATAAATTCATAGCCTCGGCGGGCATATTCCTTAACGAACCCATACACGCAAAACACATCGAACTGGAGAGATAACAACTCAAAGTGCTGACGACATATCACTTTAATGGAAATACTCCTTGAAGTGCTTTTCAAATAAGCGGATAGTATCTTCTACGCTTGCATAACTCTCACCTCCTGCAGCATTCTTATGTCCTCCTCCGTTAAAGAATAGATTCGCAAACTCATTAACAGGGCGGTTACCTTGACTGCGAAACGAAATCTTTATCTTATCTTTATCTTCTCGCATAAACACCGAGTAATAGATGTTCTCTATCTGCAACGGAAGATTAACCAAACCTTCAGCATCGCCCGCTTGAAAATTAAAACGGTAGAGTTCACGCCGTGTCAATGCAATAAGCGCAGTGTGGTGTTCGGGAAATATCCTCATCTTGCGATACAAACAATAACCCATCAACCGCATTCTGCTCTCTGAATAAGTATTAAAGACTTTATTATAGATGGCATCCTTATCTACCCCTAATTTCACCAACTCATAGACAATAGCATAATTATCGGCTTGATTGGAGTTATACGAAAAGTTGCCTGTATCAGTCATCATACCAGTGTATATACATTCTGCTGTTGACAAATCCATAAGTCGGAAATTACCACTGCGACAGATAAGACGAAATACTAACTCGCTGGTAGAGGCAATGTCTGGATATGATATACTTACATCAGCAAAAGGCTGTGGGAATAAATGGTGATCAATAAGTAACTTCTTGGCTTTGGCATTTGCTACTTGTTCTTCCATTACGCCTATACGCTTCAAATCATTAAAATCAAGGCAAATAATTAAATCCGCTTCTTGTAAAATAGTATTACACTCTTCTGTATTATCGTCATAACATAGTATATTTTCTGCTCCTGGCATCCACTCAAGGAAAGAGGGAAAATGATTAGGTACAACAACTGCAGTCAAATTCTTGCCTAAACTCTCTAAATAATGTTGCATACCCAAACAGCTTCCAAGCGCATCTCCATCAGGTGATATATGTGTAACAATGGCAACAGAACCGGTCTCTGCTAATAGGGCATTCGCATCATGTACCTCTTGCTTGGTAAGTTTTTCTGTAATCATAAGAATATTCAATAATGATATTTAATATACTTTATGCACTGCAAAGATATACAAATTTTACAAAACTACTATTGGAAACAATGAGTATTTTCTTTATCTTTGCACTTTTTAATAGGGGTTATCTATGTGTTAGACACTCAAAATCGGTGAGTTCTATAGTTAAATAGGGAGTTTATTGAACATTCTGAAAGAATATACCAATATGAAGAAACTACTGCTTATCGATGCTTATGCCATAATCTATCGGGCATACTATGCATTCATTCGTACACCGCGCATAACAAGTAAAGGCGAAAACACATCTGCCATATTTGGTTTCCTTCTTACATTAGACGACCTATTGAAACGCTTACAGCCAGATGCTTTAGGCGTGGCATTTGACCCGCACGGAAAGACTTTTCGACACGAAGCATTCGAACAATATAAGGCGCAGCGGGAGGAAACTCCAGAGGATATACGAAAAGCAGTTCCTGTAATAAAAGAAATCCTACAAGCAATGAATATCACTATCCTCGAAGTGAACGGATTCGAGGCGGATGATGTAATAGGTACCTTATCGCAACAGGCAGAGAAAGAAGACTATCAAGTCTATATGGCTACTCCTGATAAAGACTATGGGCAGTTGGTAACAGAGAATATCTTTATGTATCGACCTCGACATAGCGGAGGTTTCGAACAGATGGGAATAAAAGAAGTCTGCGAGAAATATGGTATTGACTCTACTCTTCAGGTGGTTGACTTATTAGCATTGATGGGTGATTCTTCCGATAATATACCAGGCTGTCGTGGTGTGGGGGAGAAAACAGCAGTGGCACTATTAAAACAATTTGGCTCAATAGATAATCTTTTACAACATACCGAGGAATTGAAAGGTGCATTACGGCAAAAAATAGAACAACAAACAGATAGCATCCGCTTTTCTTATTTCTTGGCGACAATTCGTACCGATGCTCCTATCTTCTTTAATGAACAAGATTTGCAACGCAAAGAGGTTAATATGCAAGCCCTCACGGCTATTTATACGAGATTAGAGTTTCGTTCTTTGTTGAAAAAATATCAACAACCTACACCTACCCCCAAACAACCGGTTGTATCCGATTTGTTTTCTGAACTTGAGAAATCATCAATACAAGATACACAAATAACAGGAGAAAACGCGACTCGAAATGCGCAACAGCAAGAACTTGATTTATTTGTGGACAACAAAATAGCCCTATCACCATTCTCTGTTTCTTTACAAAAAGGCACCCCTAAATGGATTAGTCCTGCAGTAATAGCCATATCTGTAGACCATGATACAATATATATCACAAATGGGGACAATGTAGTATATCATACCGAAATAGATGAAACAATCTGCCATTGGATAGAGGATGAAAAGATAACGAAAGTAAGTGCCAATATAAAACAAGATATCAAGAACTTAAACAATAAAGGGATAACGCTTCGAGGGAATAACTTCGATGTTACTATCGCACATTATCTCCTGCAACCGGAGAATCATCACAATATATCCTACCTCGCAGAGATATATTTGCAGCATACAATTTCCGACAATCCTCAAGAACGATTATTTGCCACATGGAAACTAATGCCTATTCTGTCAGATGAATTACAGAAAGCAAATGCAGAGAAACTCTTCCGTGAGATAGAAATGCCTCTTGCTCTCGTTTTAGCCGATATGGAACAAGCAGGAGTACGCTTCGATACAGCCGTGTTAGCAGAAGCCTCTGAACGATTAAATAAGCAAATGCAACAAATAGAAGAGAAAATACGAGAGACTGCAGGAGAAACATTCAATATCAACTCACCGAAACAAGTGGGAGAATTATTGTTCGAACGCTTGAAGTTGGACGATAAGGCAAAGAAGACCAAAAGTGGACAATATATTACTTCAGAGGATATATTGCTCAGCATTGCTCATAAGCATCCCATCGTTGGTGAGATACTTGACTATCGTGCCATTCGCAAACTACTCAGCACCTATATAGATGTATTGCCAACACTCATCAACCCCGTAACAGGTAAAGTACATACAACCTATAACCAAACTGTAACTGCAACAGGACGCCTCTCTTCTGCCAACCCTAATTTACAGAATCTGCCTATCCGTAGTGAGCGAGGCAGAGAAATTCGTCGTGCGGTAATAGCAGATAAAGGATGTCTGTTCCTATCTGCCGACTATTCACAGATAGAGTTGCGATTAATGGCGCATTTCAGCGGCGATGAACATCTTATGGGTGCCTTTCAAGCAGGGCAGGATATTCATGCAGCTACAGCGGCTAAGATATTCCATGTACCATTATCGGAAGTTACACCGGATATGAGGCGCAAAGCAAAAACGGCTAATTTTGGAATCATCTATGGTATTTCAGCCTTTGGATTAGCGGAACAATTGCAGTCATCTCGGGCAGAAGCCAAACTGCTCATTGATGGTTATTTTGAGGCATTCCCTGGTGTGATAGCATTTATAGAACAAGCCAAAGAGAAAGTTAGAGAGAAGGGATATGCTGAAACACTCTTTGGTAGAAAACGCTTCTTGCCCGACATCCATTCTCGGAATGCTACAGTGCGTAGTTTTGCAGAACGCAATGCCGTCAATGCGCCTATACAAGGAACGGCTGCGGATATTATTAAAGTTGCGATGATTCATATTCATCAACGATTAAAACAAGAACATCTACAGGCTCAGATGATAATGCAGGTCCACGATGAACTCAACTTTAATGTACCCATCCAAGAAATAGAACAAGTAAAGCAAATAGTCTTGCAGGAAATGCAACAGGCAGTGCAACTACGAGTACCGCTTGTTGCAGATTGCGGAGTCGGAAATAATTGGTTAGAAGCCCATTGATAAGGATAAAATGAAAACAAAGGAAGAGAATACTATTTCTTTATCTCAAACAAGAGCATTGTTAGTCGGCGTTATCACACCTATGCAATCGGAAGAACGCACCAAAGAATATCTCGATGAATTGGCCTTTCTTGCAGACACCGATAATATATTGCCTGTGCGCCGATTTGTGCAGCGTATCGAACAACCTGACTCTAATTGTTATGTGGGTCCAGGCAAATTAGAGGAGATTCACGCTTATATTCAAGAACGCAAAGATACGGAAGAGGCTATTGATACGGTCATATTTGACGATGAGTTGTCACCCCGCCAGATACGGAATATAGAGAAAACATTGGCTGTGCGTATAATGGATCGCACTATTCTTATCTTGGAGATATTCCGTCTGCGCGCTCAAACTTCTTATGCCAAAACTCAGGTCGAGATGGCACATCTGCAATATATGCTACCTCGCCTTACTCGTATGTGGAGTCACTTGGATCGTCAGAGAGGTGGAGGTACAACCTCGCGTGGTATGGGTGAAACGCAAATAGAGGCAGATAAGCGTATTATTAAGAATCGGATTGCCTTGCTTCGCGAAGACCTTAAAAAGATTGATAGGCAGATGTACACTCAAAGGCAAAATCGTGGAAAGATGGTGCGTGTTGCATTGGTTGGATATACCAATGTGGGCAAATCTACCTTGATGAACCTCTTGTCGAAGTCTGATGTGTTTGCTGAGAATAAACTTTTTGCCACTTTGGATACAACCGTACGCAAGGTGACAATCGATAATCTTTCTTTCTTACTTTCCGATACGGTAGGGTTTATTCGTAAATTGCCGCACAACTTGATAGAGTCTTTTAAGTCGACGCTTGATGAGGTACGGGAAGCCGACCTGCTGATCCATGTAGTTGACATCTCCCACCCTAATTTCGAAGAGCAGTATGAGGTCGTGGAGCAAACCATTAGCGAGATAACCCGAGAGAATAAAGATAATGCTCCAATAGGGCATCATAAACAACATATCATACCTGAAATAGTTGTCTTTAACAAGATAGATGCTTTCCACTATACACCTAAAGAGGAAGATGACCTGACGCCTATCACTCGTGAGAATATATCCTTGGAGCAACTTAAACAGACATGGATGAGTAAGATGAGCGACGATTGCATCTTTATCTCCGCAAAGGAGAAAGACAACATCGAAGCACTAAAACAACTGATGTATGAGCGTATCAAGGCAATACACATCGAACGCTACCCATACAACGATTTTCTTTTCCAGAAATATGAATAATTTACAAATATCCCTTGTGTGACTCATAAAAGTGTAATACTTTTGTAACGATATAACCAAGAATGTAATACTTAAAAATAATAGTTATGACTCAAGAATTAGAAAAAGTTATTCAAAAGGCAGAAACCTGGTTGAATGGCAATTATGATGAAGAGACAAAGTCTCAAGTGCGTGCTATGCTTGATGCCGACGACAAAACGGAGTTGGTGGAGAGTTTCTATAAAGACTTGGAATTTGGAACTGGTGGATTACGAGGTATAATGGGTGCAGGCTCTAATCGTATGAATATATACACGGTAGGTGCTGCTACACAGGGCTTGGCTAACTACATTAACCAACACTTTGCAGGACACAGTCCTGCTGTCGTTGTCGGACACGATTGTCGTAACAATAGTCGCAAGTTCGCAGAGATTGCAGCCGACATCTTTTCTGCCAACGGTATCAAGGCATACCTCTTCGAGAGTCTGCGTCCGACACCCGAAATCTCTTTTGCAATACGCAAACTTGGATGCCAGAGCGGTGTAATCGTTACGGCAAGTCACAATCCCAAAGAATATAATGGATATAAAGTCTATTGGGAGGACGGCGCTCAAATCATTGCCCCACACGACACCGGCATTATCAACGAGGTGAACAAAGTAACGGTTGACGATATCCGTTTTAAGGGCAATCCTGCTCTTATCCAGATTATTGGAAAAGAAATCGATCGCCAGTTCATGGATGCTATCAAGACATTAAGCCTGTCACCCGAAGCAGTGGCTAAACACAAAGATATGAAAATCGTGTACACGCCATGCCATGGTACAGGAGTGATGATTATCCCGCAACTAATGAAAGAGTTGGGCTTCGAAAACTTTACTACGGTGGAAGAACAATGTGTTATAGATGGTAACTTCCCCACTGTAAAGAGTCCTAATCCGGAAGAACCGGCAACTCTTTCTATGGCGATAGAAAAAGCAAAGCGTATCAATGCCGACATGGTTTGTGCCAGCGACCCTGATGCCGACCGTCTGGGTATTGCTGTCAAAAACGACAAAGGAGAGTGGGTACTTATCAATGGCAACCAAACTTGCATCATGTTTACGTACTATATCTTGCGCCGTCGTCACGAACTGGGTCTGCAAAAGCCTACCGATTTCGTGGTGAAAACCATTGTGACAAGCGAAGTAATGAAAGAGGTCGCCGACAAATATGGCGTTGAGTTGTTCGATTGTTATACAGGCTTCAAGTGGATTGCCAGTGTGGTTCGCGAGCTGGAAGGCAAACGGAAGTATGTCGGTGGCGGAGAAGAGAGTTTCGGGTATATGGCGGAAGACTTCTGCCGCGATAAAGACTCCGTGTCCGCTATCTTCCTAATGTCGGAAATGATGGCTTGGGCAAAAGAACAAGGCAAGTCCCTTTACGAGTTGCTGCAAGATATCTACATCGAAGTGGGTTATGGCAAAGAAAAAGGCGTCTCTGTCGTTAGACCAGGTAAAACAGGCGCAGAGGAAATACGGCAGATGATGATTGAATATCGGAACAATCCTCCTAAGGAAATCGCTGGCTCTGCAGTGGTGCGTATCAAAGACTACCAGACATTGGAGAACAAAGACCTGCTCACAGGCACTGTATCTCCCCTCGCTTTCCCTACAACAAGCAATGTCCTGCAGTTCTTCACGGCTGACGGTACCAAAATATCTGTTCGCCCCTCAGGTACAGAGCCCAAGATCAAGTTCTATATCGAAGTACGCGGCGTGCTGAAAAGTCGTGCCGAATACGATGCCGTTGATGCAGCCGCTCAACAGAAAATCGATGCCGTTCGCAAATCTTTAGGCATCTGATAAGCAGATTCTGCCCTGACAAAAAGGAGGTCAATCCAACAGGATGACCTCCTTTTTATGTTTCCCGAACTCTCCGCTCAGCAACTTTTTCCTTTCAACGGAACTATTTCTTTAGGATAATCTCCTTAAAGGCTTCCGACACTTTGCTGACAGGAACAATCTGAATCGAATAGCCCGACCGTTCAATTCGCTGTCCTTCTGGGATAATAATCTTTTGGAACCCTAATTTCTGTGCCTCCGCTATCCGTTGCTCTATGCGGTTAACTGGGCGTATCTCGCCCGACAAGCCCACTTCACCCGTAAAGCATATATTAGGCTGAATGGCAATATCCATATTACTCGACAGAACGGCTGCCATCACTGCAAGGTCTATGGCAGGGTCATTCACCCGAAGACCTCCGGCTATGTTCAAAAACACATCCTTCTGTGGAAGCCTGAACCCAACACGCTTTTCCAATACGGCAAGCAACATATTAAGCCTGCGCAAGTCAAAACCTGTACTGCTGCGTTGAGGCGTCCCGTATGCTGCGGAAGACACAAGTGCTTGCACCTCAATAAGAAATGGTCTTATCCCCTCTATGGCGGAGGCAATAGCAACACCCGACAATCCTTCGTGGTTCTGCGAAAGAAGCAACTCACTCGGATTAACCACCTCTCTAAGTCCGTCTTGCCGCATTTCGAATATCCCTAACTCGCTGGTACTGCCAAATCGGTTCTTCTGCGCCCGTAGAATACGGTACATATAGTGCTGGTCACCTTCAAACTGCAACACAGTATCAACAATGTGTTCAAGCACCTTTGGACCCGCTAACGAACCCTCTTTGTTGATATGCCCGACAATAATGAACGGGATATTCTCTTCCTTGGCAAACTTTAGAATTCGCGATGCACATTCCCTCACCTGTCCTATGCTGCCATAAGTACTCTCCAGCGTATCCGTACCAATGGTCTGAATAGAGTCTATCACGACTATCTCCGGCTCCAATTGCTTTACATGCTCAAGTATGCGCTCCAACGATGTCTCGCTTACGATGTATAGATTCTCGGGGTCACCGCTTAGCCTTCCCGCACGAAGTTTCAGTTGTCTGATGCTCTCCTCCCCCGAAGCGTAAAAGGTCTTGGCTTCCTTCATCTGCATCAGCACCTGTAGGGCAAGTGTTGACTTGCCTATTCCCGGCTCGCCACCAAGCAGCACTAAACTTCCTGGCACCAAACCTCCTCCAAGCACCCTGTTCAGTTCCGTACTCCGAAGATCTATACGCATGTCTTCTGTGGTCTCCACCTCCTGTAGCCGTTGGGGTGATGCCGATAAACCTACTGCCCGCATTGCGCTTGCAGGGCTCTTCTCTGTCACCTCCTCCACATAACTTCCCCATGTCCCGCATTGTGGACAGCGTCCTAATAACTTAGGGGCAGTGGCTCCGCATTCCTGACATACATATTTCGTCTGCAGTTTCATTCCACTCGCTGCTTCTATAGTTCGTATGTAACCGCTTCCTCGGCGGCAATAGTATTCGGAAAGATAGCCCGTGCTTCATTGAGAAGAGGAGCCGTGTCGTCATATCGCGCAGAGTAATGACCAATGATAAGTCGCTTTACATTAGCCAGTTTGGCAATGGTCGCAGCCTGTTGCGCAGTCGAGTGTTGCGTCTGCACTGCCCTGTCTGCCATATCACTCAAGTAGGTCGCTTCATGAAACAAACAATCAACTCCTTCAATAATAGGAACAATCTTCTCTGTATAAGCCGTGTCCGAACAATAGGCATAACGATAAGGTGCCGTAGGAGGCAGAGTAAGACGCTCATTCGGTAGAACAGTGCCGTCATCGGTAGTGTAATCCGCTCCCTGCTTGATTGCAGGTATTGCCGACAAAGGTATCCCGTAGCGTTCAATCATCTCCCCCCGTATGTGCCTCTCGCGCTGCTTCTCGGCGAACAGAAAACCGCACGACGGTACACCGTGCTTCAAGGGTATCGTCGATACCGTAAGCGACCTGTCCTCGTAAATAACCTCGTTCTTGCGGGGATGAATGGCATGAACAAACACCTGGTAGGAAAGACCGTCACAGAAGTAATCCAACAACGGTCGGAGTAGTTTCTCCAAATCAGGCTGTGCGTGAATATGCATATCACGAGTACGACCCATCATCCCAAGCGACGACAACAACCCAATTAGCCCGAAGCAATGATCCCCGTGTAAGTGCGAAATGAAGATGTTGTCAAGTCGGGATATGGGTATAGACTTCCTGCGAAGAGTCAGTTGAACGCCCTCTCCGCAGTCTATAAGAAACTGCTTCTGCCCTATCTCCAACAACTGCCCGCTTGGCGAGTGCTTACGAGTAGGCATCGCAGAACCGCAACCTATTATTGTCAGCCTCTTGTCACTCATTTCGAGTGTTGGTGAATGTAAAGTCGTGTGATTACATTTTTTGTGTCCTGAGGAAATGCACTCTGTATCAGCCAACCGTAATAACCCGGATCTCGTTGCAACACTTCTCTTACCGACTGTCCCTTATACTTCCCGAAGCCGAAGACCTCCTCCCCTTTGTCATTGTACGGTATCTTGCCGGCATAGTCTGCCGACTTGCGCAGAGTCGTGTACTCCTCCAATTCTTCTATCGTGGTCGGAAGGTCACGATAACGCTCCAACTGCGCCATAAGAACTTCGGCGGTCGCCCGTGTGTCCGCATTGGCGGAATGGGCATCTTTCAGGTCCTTCCCGCAATAAAAACGATAGGCTGCAGTCAAGTTGCGCGGCTCGTTCTTCTGGAAGATAACAAACGCGTCAATACGATGATGCTTGCGCAAATCAAAATCGGTGATTCCCGCACGCAACAACTCCTCTGCAAGCATGGGTATATCGAAATGATTGCTGTTATAGCCCGCCAAATCACTGTCTTTCAGCACACCCACTATCTCCATCGCCACCTGCTTGAAGGTGGGACACTCCTTCACATCATCGTCCGTTATACCATGAATCAAGGTGCTTTCCGGCGGAATCGGTCGCCCTGGATTGATGCGATATGTCTTACTCTCACTGCTTTCGTCTGGGTATAGTTTGTAATACGAGAGTTCTACTATCCTGTCATTGACTAAATCCAAACCAGTGGCCTCCAAGTCAAAGAAGACCAACGGCCTCGTCAGTTTTATCCTCATATCAATCGTTCAGCAACATAGGCATCAGCAGCATCAGCAAGTCTTCGTTCTCTTCATTCTGCAACGGAAGGAACAAACCTGCCCTGCTCGGATCAGAGAGTTCCAACACCACCTCGTTGGCGTCTATATACTCCAATATCTCCCGCAAGAATGGCGATTTGAAACCTATATACATCGGAGTGCCTGTATAGTTGCAGGCAATGGTCTCCTCTGCCGATGTCGAGAAATCAATGTCTTGTGACGAGATGTGCAACTGCTCACTCTCAATGGCTAACTTTATCAGACCCGTTCCCTGATTCGAAAACAAGGCAACGCGCTTGACGGCATTCAGGAAGGTAATGCGGTCCACAATCAGTTTGTTGCTGTTGTTCTGCGGAATCACTGCATTGTAGTTCGGGAACCGACCCTCAATCAAACGGCATACGATGGTCGTTCCTGCAAATATAAAACGGACATTCTTCTCCGTAATCGCAACCTGCACTTCATTCTCCTCCTTCGTAAGCAGACTGCGCAATAGAAGGGCAGGCTTCTTAGGTAGAATAAAACTGCAAGGACTATCCACCTGCATAAGCGTGTTGATATAGCGTACCAAACGATGGGCGTCCGTCGCTACTATCGTCGCCTTCTCCGGCGTTAGGTCAAACAATATACCGTTCATCACCGGACGCAACTCGTCGTCACCCGTGCAGAACACCGTCTTGTTGATGGCGGACAAAAGTATTGCAGCAGTAGCCGTAATGTGCTGGGCATTCTCCTCAATGTTAGGCATCTCCGGATAATCATTGCCGTTCACTCCCACAAAGTTGTAGTTTCCGTTGTCACTGAATATGTTCAACTCAAAGTTCTTGTCGTTGATGTCAAAGGTCAACGACTGGTCAGGCAGTTCTTTGAGCGTATCAAGGAGCAACTTGGCTCCGAAACCAACCTTGCCTTCACCTTCCGCTTCCTCTACCTCTATCGTCGTGCGGAGGGTGGTCTCACTGTCCGATGCGGTCAATGTGAGTTGATTGCCGGTGAGTTCAAACAATACCGATTCAAGGATTGTAAGACTACTCTTGGCAGGAACGACTTTCGTTAATGCTTGCATAGAGCCAAGCAACTTGTTACTTGATACTTTAAATTTCATATCTGCGTGTTTATTAGGTTTATATTCTTTATTCCACGGGGACTACTTCTGTATAAACTCCCCCTTAGGTTGCAAATTTACGACATTTTTTTTGATATGACAAGAGTTCTAATAAATTTCGTCTTTTTTACTCCTCTCCCCCTCCTCTCCCCCTCCTCACC
>CAVHKB010000019.1:0-18438 GCA_963636305.1 Prevotella sp. P5-108 | reverse complement strand
ATTATTAATTGTTAATTTCATACTATGGCTTCTATCCCCCGCAACCATGCCCAAAATAATCACATCAACGATAACTCAACCAACAATTGCCCGTTTCCAAAAAAAACAATATCTTTGCAAGGTTTTACACTTAAATAAACAACAATGTACAAAAAACATCTATACGCACTACTGGCAACCCTCCTATGTTGCTCTCTGCTACAGGCACAAAACCTCGAATCACGCTTGTTGCTCCTCAATCAAAAACATAAAACACAGACCGCACCATTCACCGAGAAGAAGGTATTTCCCCGCTTGAAAAAAGAAATAAACAAACAAGGAATGTTATATTTCGCTTATCCCAATGCCCTCTCTATGCAATACACTACACCCGACGGCGACCGTACACTCATCAAAGACGGAAACTTCTCCGTCCGCCGTAACGGCAAAGTGCAAAATTTCTCCATGAAAAACACCAACTCCACAATGTGCTTGTTGCGCAATATACTGTTGCATAGTTTTTGCGGCGATGTCAATGCTATCGCCAAAGAGTGCAACGCCACCGTCGAAGCCAAAGAAACCGAAACGCAGTTCTCCTTTACGCTTACCAAAAACGAAAAACCCAAAGTCGGCGTACATATCATTCGCCTCGTTTACGACAAAAACAATGGAGCAATCATCTCTCTTTGCCTTGAGGAGGTAAATGCCAACTACACACTTTACGAAACCGACCATACAACCTTCGAGCAAACCATTCCCGACGCTGTTTGGACCATAGAGTAGGAATGAAACAAACAACACTACATAACGCTCCACGCAAACCGCTGCCTTATGTGGCGATTCTTGTAGCCATGCTCTTTTGGGGTGGCTCCGGAATAGCCACCAAAATAGCATTGGAAACCCTCCAACCGCTTTCGGTGGTCACTTGTCGTTTCTCTCTCGCTGTTCTCCTGATGCTCGTTGTCGGCTTGCTCTCCAAACAGTTGCAGCGTATCAGCCGCAACGATATACTGCTGTTCTTCCTGGCGGGATTCATACAACCTGTATGCTACTACATCTTCGAAACCTATACCTATAAACTCCTCTCCTCACCTACTATCGCCGAAGTACTACTCTCAACCAGTCCTTTGTTCGCACCTCTATTTGCCCACATACTCATACACGAGAAAGTCACGGCTTTCAACATCATAGGTATCCTTATTTCTGCAATAGGCGTAGTGCTGATGCTTCTGATAGGAAGTGCCAACTTCTCCATAGGCTCTCCCTACGGGGTACTACTCGCATTCCTCTCTGTCTTCGCCGCAGTACTATACACCATCATTCTGCGCAAGATACCCGACAAATACAACAGCCTCACCATCGTGTTCTATGTACAGTTGTCCTCCCTGCTTTTCTTCATACCTATGTTCTGCTTCATCGAACTGCCGCATATAGTCCCTGCTGACTTCACGCTCAAAACTATCGGAGCAATAGCCTACTTGGCAATCTGTGCCTCTATCATCGCATTTGTCTTGTTCTGTTATACCGTAAGGCAAATAGGAGTCACACGCGCCAATGCCTTCAACAATACACGACCCATATTCACGGCTCTCTTGATGCTGCTGCTTTTCGGGGAAAAACTGCCGTTAATCAATCTGCTTGGAATGGCTCTCGTTATCACGGGACTGTTTATATGCCAGCACGAAAAGAAATCAATCAACAAAAACAATATACCTGTCACACAATAAACATAACCAAATAATATCTGCTGCTTATGAAAAAACTTGCCACCATCCTCCTTCTTCTGACGGTCCTGCTGCCTGCCTCCTATGCACAATCCCCAAAGCGTGAAATGCGCTCGGCTTGGATAGCGACGGTCGCTAATATCGACTGGCCTTCATCTGCCGCCGTCGGAAATACACAATTGCAACAAGCAGAACTCGTCAATATGCTTGACAAACTTGCAGAACTGCGCTTCAATGCTGTCGTATTCCAAGTTCGACCCACCGCCGACGCACTCTACGACTCGGACCTAGAACCAATATCCAATTGGCTTACCGGCAAGCAGGGAAAAGACAACGACCAACACTACGACCCGCTCGCTTTCATCACAGAAGAAGCACACCGACGCTGTATAGATGTACATGTCTGGCTAAACCCCTATCGTGTAACCAACGGATTCAATAAATCCGAACTCGCCGATACTCACATCTTTCATCAACACCCGGAGTGGTTTGTAGAGTATGGTAAAAAATGGTATTTCGACCCCGCACTGCCGCAAACAAGAAACTGGCTCAATACAGTCGTCGCCGACATAGTAACCCGCTACGACATCGACGCCATACATTTCGATGACTATTTCTATCCCTACCGCATCAAAGGACAAGAGTTCCCCGATACCGCAAGTTTCCGACTCTATTCAAGGGGCTTTGTCAATAAAGACGATTGGCGTCGCGATAATGTAAATCTCGTAATAGAACAACTACAACAGACTATCAAAGCCATCAAACCTTGGGTAGAGTTCGGTATATCACCTTTCGGAGTATGGCGTAACGCCTCTACCGATTCCATAAGAGGCAGTCAAACGCAGGCCGGTGTACAAAACTACGACGACCTCTATGCCGATATCCTCCTGTGGTTGCAACAAGGATGGATCGATTATGTCACTCCGCAACTCTATTGGGAGATAGGCAAAAAAGTAGCAGACTACGAAGTATTGGCGCACTGGTGGGTAGAGAACAGTTATGGAAAGAACCTCTATATCGGACACTATGCAAGTCAATTGGGAAATAAAAAAGCCGCAGAGGCTTGGAGAACCCCCAACGAAATATGCCGCCAAGTGGCACTAAACAGAACACTGCCGCAAATCGACGGATCAGTATATTTCTCCGTTCAGGGACTCTTGCAAAATCGTCAGGGACTCTGCGATAGCCTGCAGAACAACTATTACCGTTACTATGCACTGCCGCCCGTCAACCGTAACCTCTGCGGTGACATCGCATTGTCTCCTGCTAACCTGCATAAAACCGATTCGCTCCTCGTATGGGACAGCGTAAAAGCAGAGAGAGGAAAAGCAACTTCCTGCTATGTGGTATATGCCTTCCCTATGCAAGAAAACATCGACTTTAACAACTCGGCATATATAAAGGCAATCACTACTGACTGCAGCCTCCCAATTGACCCCGACATACAGGCCGTCTATTGTGTAACTGCCATCAATCGATATAAACAAGAGAGTCTTCCGTGTATCTTAGTCAACTCAACATATTAGATTATAAAAACATACAACAGGCGGACCTTACCTTTATCCCTAAAATAAATTGCCTTATCGGAATGAACGGGATGGGGAAAACCAATGTGATAGATGCTATCTACTATCTCTCATTTTGCAAGTCCGCTTTCACTGGCATCGACTCACTGAACATACGCCACGATGCTTCATTCGCTATGCTTCAGGGCGTCTATAAAGATATGCCTTCTCCTGATGGGGAGGAGCAAATAACCTGCGGCATCAAAAGAGGCGTGAAAAAACAATTCCGCAGAGGTAAAAAAGACTACAAGCGTCTGTTCGACCATATTGGTCTATTGCCGTTGGTACTGGTGTCGCCGCACGACAAAAACCTCATCGACGAAGGGAGCGACGAGCGACGGAAATTCATGGATAGTGTCATATCCCAATGCGATAAGGTCTATCTGCAACACATACTCGACTATAATGCCCTGCTGAAACAACGCAACTCCCTCCTTAAACAAATCGCCGAACGGGGAGAACAGTGGCGTGCAGAGTTGAACGCACAATCCGACATATTGGATATATTGGAAATGCAATTAGCCGCACATGCCGAATATATCTTCAACACCCGTACTGCATTCATCAATAGTTTCATACCCCTGTTCCAAGAATTGCACGCCTATATCACCGACAATCAAGAATCGGTCACACTAACTTATCAATCGCAACTACAACAACGCAACCTCGTACAAGCATTCTGCCAGACACGCGAAAGAGATGTAATGTTAGGCTGGTCATCACAAGGCATACATAAAGACGACTTATACATGTTCTTAGACAAATGGCTGATTCACAATGTGGGTAGCGAAGGGCAAAAGAAAACCTATATAATGGCACTCAAATTGGCACAGGCAGAATACCTTACACAACATACTGCACAAATCAATACAATCAAACCCATACTACTACTCGATGATATTTTCGACAAGTTGGACGGAAAACGCGTAGAGCGTATCATCCAATTGGTTGGCTCTAACCGCTTCGGACAAATTTTCTTTACGGATACTAATAGGGAACATCTACTCGATTTGCTGCAACCTCTGAAAGAAGAATGTGCCGTATTCGTTGTCCAAAACGGAGAAATAACACCACAACAGATTTGAACTTAAGAGAACCATACAGATACAATGAACGAATTTTTGGAAACAGAAGAAAAGATAGTCAAACTACTTAAGACAGTCTTCGATCCCGAAATACCTGTCAATATCTACGACCTCGGACTCATCTACAAAGTGGATATGCAAGACAACGGAGTACTCAATATCGATATGACCCTCACCGCACCTTCTTGCCCTGCTGCTGATTTCCTAATGGAAGATATTCGCCAGAAAATGCTCTCTATCGACGAAGTCAAAGAAGTAAACATCAATCTGGTCTTCGAACCTGCATGGGACAAAGACATGATGTCCGAAGAAGCCAAATTGGAGTTAAACCTATTGTAATCGCTGAATGATATATTTCTTGTCCGACTCGCACATTGGCTCCCGTGCTTTGAACGACATCAAAGCACACGAGCAACGCTGTTGCAAAATGCTCAACGACCTGAGCCACGATGCTACCGCTATCTATCTTCTTGGCGACATCTTTGATTTCCGCTTCGAATACTTTTGGTGCACCGAAGAACCCTTCCGCGACTATATCAACACACTCAAATCATTGACGCAAAAAGGCATCCAGATACACTATTTTACCGGCAATCACGACCTGTGGCTGTTCGGACGACTCCAAAAAAATACCGGCGTCATAGTCCATAAAAAACCCCTCGAAACAACCATCGCAGGCAAACGCTGCTTCTTGGCACATGGCGACGGCATCTGTCCTCATAACCTGCTGCAATACTACTCTACGGCAATACAGCGGAAAATACGACGGTTCATGCGCCTGCGCCGCATTTTCCATAGCCCTTTCTGCCAGTTCTTGTTCCGACTGCTACCCCCTCAATGGGGCGATGCCTTTGGCTACGAATGGGCGAAAAGAAGCAGACTGAAAGAACTATCTGCTCCCGTCGGATACAAAGGCGAGAACCAAGAAGAGTTGGTGCTGTTCGCTAAAGAGCAGGAACAGATGCAACACTTCGACTATTACATATTTGGTCATCGGCATATCGAACTCGATCTGCAACTGGCAACATCCGCTCGCATTGTCATCTTAGGAGACACATTCAGACAATGGACTTATGCTCAAATGAACGATAAAGGAGAATTAACACTGAATAACTATGAATAACCGTGAACAGCAACTGCAAGCATTCGACCGCTTGCTTACCATTATGCAGGAACTCCGTGAAAAATGCCCATGGGACAGAAAACAGACCTTTGACTCCCTGAGGCAGAACACCATTGAAGAAACCTACGAACTGACATCCGCTATCATCAAACACGATATGCCCGATATATGCAAAGAATTAGGCGATGTATTGCTGCATGTTGTCTTCTATGCCCAAATGGGTAGCGAACAGGGTGAGTTCGATATCGCAGATGTATGCAATACCCTCTGCGATAAGTTAGTCTTCCGACACCCCCACATCTATGGCAATGTACAAGCAGACACCGATGCCGAAGTCAAACAGAACTGGGAAGACATCAAACTCAAAGAAAAAGGAGGCAACAAATCTGTGCTTGGGGGTGTACCTGACTCCCTCCCTTCTCTCATCAAGGCTTATCGTATTCAGGACAAAGCACGCAACGCCGGGTTCGATTGGGAAGAACGCACTCAAGTGTGGGACAAAGTCAAAGAGGAAATAGCAGAGTTCGAAAATGCCGTCGAATCGCAACAGGAAACCGACATCGAAGCAGAGTTCGGAGATGTGCTGTTCAGCCTCATAAACGCTGCACGACTCTACCATATACAACCCGATAACGCGCTGGAACGGACAAACAGAAAGTTCATCCGACGCTTCAACTATCTCGAGCAGAAAGCCAAAGAACAAGGCAAGTCCCTCCACAACATGACCCTCTCGGAAATGGACGAAATATGGAACGAAGCCAAAGCACATAATTTATAGAATATATGCAATTGCATATTCCATAAAAATAGCGTACCTTTGCAGTCCATTTCAATGGATACACAGACACACTAACAATTTAAATCTTATAAGAATGATTTACAGTAAAGAAGTAGAAAACATGTGTCCCGTTGCCAAAGGACCTAACCACGGTCCCGCACCCATACCCGAAGAAGGAAAATGGGTCAAAGCAAAAGAGATCAAAGACATCTCGGGGATGACACACGGCATTGGGTGGTGCGCACCACAGCAAGGATGTTGCAAATTGAGTCTTAATGTAAAAGACGGTGTTATCGAAGAGGCACTCGTCGAAACAATCGGTTGTTCCGGCATGACACACTCTGCGGCTATGGCGGCTGAAATCCTGCCTGGAAAGACCATACTCGAAGCACTCAACACCGACCTCGTTTGCGACGCCATCAATACCGCCATGAGGGAACTGTTCTTACAAATCGTTTACGGACGCACACAATCCGCTTTCTCCGAAGGAGGACTCGCCATAGGCGCAGGACTCGAAGACCTCGGAAAAGGACTCGTCTCACAATGCGGTACCCTCTTCTCCACCAAGAAGAAAGGCGCACGATACCTCCAACTGACCGAAGGATACATTACCAAACAGTTCCTCGATGAGGACAACGAAATTTGCGGATACGAATATGTACATATCGGCAAATTTATGGATGCCGTCAAGAAAGGAGTTCCTGCCGATGAGGCTCTCAAACAAGTTACTGGCACCTATGGACGCACTACCAAGGAACAAGGCGCCGTTAAATATATCGACCCAAGAAAGGAGTAGGCTATGATAAGGACCGTTCAATTTGAATCACAAGACCGCCGTGAGAAGCAAATCCTCGCTGCGCTTAACGCTAATGGTATCGCTTCCATCGAAGAGGCTAATCAGATTTGCGAACAGTATGGTCTCGACCCATACCAGACTTGCGAAGATACACAACGCATCTGCTTCGAAAATGCAAAATGGGCGTATGTCGTTGGCTCTGCTATTGCACTCAAAAAAGGTTGCAAAAACGCTGCCGATGCAGCAGAGGCCATTGGCATCGGACTACAGGCTTTCTGCATTCCAGGGTCCGTGGCAGACGACCGTAAAGTAGGGCTCGGACATGGTAACCTCGCAGCCCGACTCCTCCGCGAAGAAACAGAGTGTTTCGCTTTCTTGGCTGGTCACGAGTCTTTCGCTGCGGCTGAAGGGGCAATCAAAATCGCAGAGATGGCGAACAAAGTACGCCAAAAACCCTTGCGCATTATCCTTAACGGACTCGGTAAAGACGCGGCAATGATAATCAGCCGTATCAACGGATTCACCTATGTACAAACGCAATTCGACTACTATACCGGCAAACTGAACATCGTCAAGACCAAAGCCTACAGCAATGGTCCCCGTGCAAAGGTCAACTGTTACGGTGCCGACGATGTACGCGAAGGCGTGGCTATCATGTGGCACGAGAATGTAGATGTTTCCATAACCGGCAACTCTACCAATCCGACCCGCTTCCAGCACCCCGTCGCAGGTACCTACAAGAAAGAACGACTCTTGGCAGGAAAACCGTACTTCTCAGTCGCTTCAGGTGGTGGTACGGGTAGAACACTTCACCCAGACAATATGGCTGCAGGACCTGCTTCCTATGGCATGACCGACACAATGGGTCGTATGCACTCCGATGCACAGTTCGCAGGCTCGTCCTCCGTTCCGGCACATGTCGAGATGATGGGCTTCCTCGGAATAGGTAACAATCCTATGGTAGGTTGCACCGTCGCTTGTGCCGTCAATGTCGCATTGGCACTGAACAAGTAATCCCGCTGCTATATAGCAACGCATCTCTAAAACATCAAGGCTGTCTAACCCCCGTTAGACAGCCTTTGTTTATCCCGAACCTCTCCGTCCTTTGCTCATCTTATGTAACTTCGTTTATGCCAACTGTAGAGCCATAGCGTGCTATGGCTCTCAACTCCCCTTCGCAGAACAAACAATATGTTCCCCTCTCACTTCCTTAACCTCTCTTAACATCTTCCATCAAATCTCTAATTCCATACAACTCCCCTTCCCTCAAAACTCCCCTTCGTAATCCCCACTATTTACTACCACTTCCAAAGGATTTATATACGATTTATATAGGACGCATATAGGACGAATATAGGAAGAATATAGGAAGAACCTACAAAATATCTCCCAACTACACAGAAAATTCCAATAATGCATATTAATTGTTAATTCTTAATTGTTAATTAATTTCAACACGGCAACACCGTCCGTCAACCAATAACCTCACCACGCATGTTAATTGTTAATTATTAATTGTTAATTGAATGTATGCTGTAGAGCCATAGCGTGCTATGGCTCTCAACTCCCCTTTGCAAAACGAACATTGTGTTCCCAAAGAACCATACTTTGCCCATCAACCCCTCTCTTTATGTTAATTGTTAATTCTTAATTGTTAATCAAATCCCTCTCCATAATTTATGAATAATTCATGGCAATACGGCACCGCCGTCCGTCCACAAAAAAACCTCCCCTCTCTGCATATTAATTGTTAATTGTTAATTATTAATTGTTAATTTCATTCCCCCTCAAACCCCTCATACTATACTTTTCTGTCAATTATTACACATTCGCTATCATTTGTCCAACTACCTTTGTACCGTATAACTCTAAATCAATATCCTTTATGAAACGAATCTTTCTTTGTTTAGCAACATTCGGGCTTCTGCAAACCTATGCCCAACGAACACAGGTCTGGGATTTCGGCGCAGAACCTCTGAACACCCAACAGTATGAGAATATGCTCTCCGAAGCGGAAATCAACTCATGGTATGGTGAATCAATCACGCCCGGCACTGCTGAAGTACCGCTCCCTTCTTTCACCGCTAACGATTCGGTCAACCTCGCTTACAACACCAACGGGGCAAGCAATCACCGACTGCGGACAACCAACCCCAATCTCACACGCTACGATAGCAAATCCCTCACAGATGCCGATAACAATACCTATACAGGCTACATCTATTCCAATTCAGGCTCACAACCCAAAGTCTATATAGAGCAACGCTACTCTGCTGGCGACAAAGTATCTTTCTATGTCGGCTCAAATGGCTCGGAGGAAACGTACCAACTCACTGCACCAAGCGGTGCTCTGCAAACCGCTAAATACACTGCCGCCGCCAAAATAGAAAAGATAACTTTCTATATCGGCGAAGACGGACTACATAGGCTCTGTGGACTCGACGAGAAACTAGTACTCGCACGCATTGAGCGTACTCCCGTACAAAAAGGGATGTTAACGGGGAATATAACCTCCGACCAAACACTTCCGAACGACTATGCTGTCGCTTTCAAAAACATTCTCACCAACGCTGTATACACCGCCACTCTTTCTGGCAACGCCTATCAAGTGGAGTTGCCGTTAGGCTACACCTACGAGCCTTCACTCGTCAATGCAAATGGCTTCGTCATAAACAATGGCGAGCAGTTCGAATTCAATGCCGATGGACAGACAAAAGACTTGCAGATAATCAAAGTAACAACGTGCGTCGTAACGGGTAGCATCACTGGACTACCTGCCGACGAATTGGCTAAATTAAACCTACAGGCACAAAAGCCCGAAGGAAAAGTATTCGAACCGGCTATCGTCATCAATAAAACCAATAGCACATATAGTGCCACCCTCGAACAAGGCGTGCAATATGCACTCTCTGCACTCGGAGTAAACGACTATCGGCTAACCGTCAACACACTCACAGGTACAGAAGGGGCAACCGTCAATCTTGTTTTTGAAAAGAAAGCACTTTGGGCAGTCACTGTCAAAGGCACACTCCAAATAGAAAACGAGGTCGTAGTGCCGCTCGCCGATAAAGACCTGAAAGATATACAGTTCGTCTTCAATAATCTCAACGAAGAGGGATATACCTACACCTTTACAGGTACCGACGCTATCGCATTGCGCGACGGTGTTTATTCGGTCCTGTGCAACAGCGTCCCCGACTCTATGAAGCAGATGCTTACTTCAAACTTGAAAGTAATAGGACAGGTCGTAACCAAACAAATCGACTTTCTCAAGAATATGCCAGTTGTCGCCGTACCGTATCGCAGCACACTGAATGTAGGCAAACAACAAGAATTCACCACCATTAACAAAGCGTTGGAATATGCTCGCAGAATGACAAGAGAAACAGGCGACGAAGTAAAGATACTCATCGAACCAGGCACCTACGAAGAAATGCTGCTCATCGATATACCGAACATCACACTGTGCAACGCCTCTGCAACACCGTCACTCGAACTCAAGAACGCTGGTGTTGACATCAACGAGAATGCTGTGCGTATCACTGGATACTACGGATGGGGATATAGTTACTATAGCATGGGAACCGACTTCTTCTATGACGAACGCACACTCCAAGTCAACAAGGAAAATGGCTATGTCTCTGTCACAAACTCACAACAAGGTAATGCACTCTGGAATGCAACGGTGGTGGTAACTGCAAAAGACTTCACTGCAAGCAATATCATATTCGAGAACTCCTACAATCAGTATATATCTGCCCGTGAGGCAAACGATGTACTGGTGGAGACAAAAGAAAGCAAAGGCGTGCGTCCTACCACTGTCGGTAGTACCGATGTGCAGGCTCGCAAGTTCCGTGAGCGTGCTTGCGCCATTGGTTTCAAGAAGACTGCAGACCGCGCAAAACTACTCAACTGCCGTGTTATATCTCGACAAGACGCTATTTATGGCGACGAAGGATGTCGCGTGGCTGTCGATGGAGGCATACTCAATGGTGCCTGCGACTATATATTTGGCGGGATGACACTTGTCTGCCGCAATACAAGATTGGATATGTTAGTAACAAGCGACGCTAATGACATCGCCTACCTCACTGCCTCCAAAACAAGTAAAACGGGACGAGGCTATCTCTTCTACGAATGTACTATAGGAAGTGCAACTCCTTCGCAGGATATGGTAGAAACCGAAACAGCACAGCCAGGCTATTTAGGCAGACCATGGGACCCTAATGCGGAAACAGTATTCTATAAGACGACCATAGGAAAAAGCAGAACAGGCGCTTCCTTAATCGTTCCTGCTGGCTGGCACAATGGTTTGGTATCCACAGGCTCTCAAAGGAGTTACGAATATGGCTCAATAGAGCAAGCAGGTATCGACAACACTGACAAGCGAGTCGAATGGGCAACCGTACTGCAATCGCCTGTACTACCCGATGGGACGGAAATACGCTTGTATAACTTTACAAAAGGGTCCGACGAATGGGATCCGTTCAACGATAAGACTACAGCCGTAGAACAAACCAATGAGTCTTCTTTTAGGGTAAACCAAACTGCAAAGGGAACACTGTATATAACCCCTATGCAAGGCGACACATCAGTACAGATATACACTATCGACGGCGTGCAACTCTATTCAAATACGCTGCATGGAGAGAGCGAGATAAGTCTGACAATGCCTGCAGGCGTATATATCGTAGTTGCGCAAAACAACCACAATCAATACGTGCAGAAAACGTTATGGAACAACTGATATAGGTCGATGCTGCATGCTAAAAAGAAACTGCCTGACCCGTTCGGTCAGGCAGTTTCTTTTTAATATCGGCTGCAGCAATCCGCGTACTCCTCTCAACGAAGTTGTCTCGCTGCTCTCTTCAAGTTGCGGGCAGGCTTCGGCTTGTATTCTTGAATGGAAGAACTGTCGGAATACGAAGGTTGCGACTTGCTCTTTGCATTCTTTATGATAGATTCTTGCGCAGTGGAATCAATGCTGATACAGATTGAATCCTGCATCGCAGGAAAAGCAATATATCGGAAATCGGGACTCAAAGGTTGCTCTTTTATAGAATAGTCGGAATAAGGTTCTTGCAGAGTAATATAGAGCAGCACCGGCCGACGGCGGATAATATACAGAGGAATAGAATCAACAGGTGCCTTCCTGTTACGATTGGCATAAAATTCTCGAGCGATGCGGGTAGATTCTTCCTGCATTCTGTCATTGTCCTTCTTTAGTCGCTCTACCACTTTCCCATACACAATGCAGAATTGTTTCGGGTTATCAGTATACCAGACTAAAGATGAATCGAAACTCGCTTGAGTGACGCCCTGTTTCATAAGTATCGACTCATAATAGGCATTCACTTCCTCTTCCTTGCCTGTATTATAGCCTGCCGCTTGTAACACGCCCTCTGCTCTATGCAAATCGTATAGTACCGCCTCCATCTTACGAGGGGATAACACAGAACGAGGGCGTATAGTACATGAGGACAATGTACTAAACAATAGCAAACAACCGAATAGCAATATCTTACTGTGCCTTTTTGGTCGATAAGGAGGCATTGAGGTCTTTACTGTAGAAGAAGATTATAACGAAGACTGCAATAGTAATAAACGAGTCTGCCAAATTGAATACAGGTCGGAAAAATATAGTTTCTCCCGCAGAATTATGTATGAGGGGAAAGTAAAGCATATCTACTACTTTACCATAGAACAACGGAGCATAACCCCCTTGAGCAGGGAACATCGTTGCCGCTTCCCATAGCGTAGATGCCGAGAACAGAACGCCGTAGAACAGGCAATCAATGATATTGCCTAAAGCCCCTACAATCACAAGTACAATGGTTATGATATATCCCACCCGCGCTTTTTGTTTGATAAGACGATGAATATACCATATCAATACGCCTACCAATACCAAACGGAACAATGTAAGACACAACTTGCTAAACCATTCGATACCGAAAGCCATCCCGTCATTCTCTACAAAGCACAACGCAAACCACGGGAATATCTCGTGCATCTCGCCTAATCGAAAGTTCAACTTGATATATATCTTCAGTGCTTGGTCTGCAATCAACAGAAAAACGACCAACGCGGCTACTATCCACCGAATAGTTCTATCAGACAATCGTTGTGGAGTCCCACTCATTTCTTTTTTTCTTTAGCCTCTATACTAAGTGTTGCATGAGGTACAACGCGGAGCCGTTCTTTGGGAATCAATTTACCTGTCTCGCGGCATATTCCGTAAGTCTTGTTTTCTATACGCACTAATGCTGCCTTCAAGTTCTGTATATACTTCATCTGGCGTTGCGCCAACCTCCCCATTTCCTCTTTGTTTAATACAGAAGCCCCTTCTTCAAGTACTTTGAATAGAGGAGATGTATCATCATCTCCGTTACCCTCATTAGCGACCATTTGACGCAGATTCTCGTATTCTTCTTGCGCCTTCGCTAATTTTTCGACTATAATCGCACGGAACTCTTCTAATTCCGCATCGGAATAGCGTTTCTTTTCCCTCATAATACGAATAGTTTGATTTATTATAGCCGACAAAGATACACTATTTTTTCGTGCGATACAAGTTGTTGCTGTTTTTTTGGCATAATTCTTGCCTATTTTACGGAAAATCGAATTTCAATATGAAGAGAATACTCGTATTTATATTGCTTTTTATCAGTATGTACACCTATAGTCAGCACAAGTTGTCAGGAAAGGTGGTGGATAAAGCGACAGGGGAACAAATAGAGATGGCTGCAGTACGCTTGTTCTCCTATTCAAAGGGGGACTCTACTCTTATACACGGACTACAGACGGATATGAATGGAGGGTTCAGCATTGCTAATGTGCGGGATGGTAGTTACAAGTTGATTATTACTTCGGTGGGGTATTACGAGTATGTGCAACCTGTTACGATGTCGGGTAAAGATATCACTCTTCGGACTATCTCTATGCAAGAATATGTGCAGCATTTAGCAGAGGTGAGTGTTCAAGGGCATGCCGCAGAGATGACGGTGAAAGGAGATACGATAGAGTATAATACTGCGGCCTATAGAGTAAATGAGAACGCTATGGTAGAGGACCTGCTTAAAAAGATGAACGGAGTACAAGTGGACCAACAAGGTAATGTTACCGTTAATGGAGAGACTATTACAGCAGTGCGTATCGATGGTAAGAAGTTCTTTGGTAATGATGTGCAGTCGGCTACAAAGAATATCCCTGCAGATATGATAGAAAAGATACAAGTGATAGATGAAAAGTCGGAGACTGCTAAATTGACAGGTTTTGAAGATGACGACACAGAACACATTATTAATCTTACTTTGAAGGCAGATAGAAAAAAGGGCGTGTTTGGTAAGTACACCGGTAGTGCAGGCGCGGATATGGTAACGGAGAATGAAGGTTGGATGAATTATGGAGACAGGGAGTACGGTGCTACTGCGGCGGACCGTACAAAGCATTTCTTTAGTGATGACTTCCGCTATAATGCGAACATCTTTACAAATCTGTTGCTGGGAGAGAGTCAGACTACTATATTGGGTAGTGCAAATAATACGAATGAGGTTCGTATGCAGCGCGGACGAGGTAACTTCGGCAAAGATGCAAATGCGGGTATTACAAGGAGCGAGAATTTAGGTGTGAATACGAATATAGACTTGAATGATAAGATAACGAAGAAAGACAGTAAGACGGAGTTGCTTATAGGCGGCGATGCTGCATTGAGTCACTCTCATAATACCACTGAATCGGAAACGAAGAAGGAGTCTTATACGGAGGATTATACTTATCTGAACAATGATACGACGAAGCAGTTATCTGATATCTACGATGTTAATGTGCGGCTTGAAATGCAGTATCAGATAGACAGTATCAACAAGATAATTATACAGCCTACATTTTCTTATACGGGTCAACGACAGAGCGGTGTAGAAGATTACAGCAATTATCAAGGGGAGAACCTTTTAAGTGACGGTTACCAAAGTACATTGGACTCTACTCGTGAGATTAGCAGTAAATTGAGGTTGACTTATAATCACAAGTTCTCTCGTCCGGGCAGGTCACTTACATTGGTGGGGAATGTTGAGTATGTGGATAATCGGGGCTATACGGAAACTTATGCTTTCGACCGATTGAACAACGCTGCTCTTGTGGACCAGTTTACTCAATCGAACAACGGCAATGCGTCGTACTCTGTTCGTGCGTCGTATGTAGAGCCTATCTACAAGAGTAATCACTTGTTGGAAATAGCGACGGCCTTTTCTGGTAAGAACCGTAGTTCTCGGAAGGACCAATATTCGGCGGATTACTCATTGACGGGGGACAAATGTTATACCTACGACAGTATATACAGCAATCAGTTACGCAATGACTTGTATACAGAGCAGTTGGAACTTAATTACAGGTGGCTTACTCAAAGGAGCGATCTTACAGTAGGCGCACGAGTATTGGCTTCGCAAACTCATTCGATGACTTATTATGGGGGTGTACTGGCTCGTGATACGACAGTAAATACATGGAATGTATCTCCCAATATCAATTTTCGTTATAAGTTCGGAAAGAAAGAGTTCGCGCGAGTACGCTATCGTGGTCGTCTGACACAGCCTACTATTACGCAGATGGAGCCTGTGAGGAACAATTCAGATGCGATGAACGAAACAGTAGGAAACTTGTCTCTTCGTCCCGCGTTCCGACATAACTTTATGGCTATGTATTCGCGCTTTAATCAGGACAAGTTCTCTTCTATAATGACGGGAGTAAGAGGTACGCTTACACAGAATGCGTTGGTGGGTAATACGGTTTATGACAAGACGGGTAAGCGATATGAACAGACAGTGAATGCTGATGTCATCCCTTGGAATATCAGTGCGGATTTTATGTATAACACTCCTTTTGCGAACAAGTTGTTTCAGTTCAACACCCGTACGATGGTGTCGTATAATCAGCGTGTGGCTTATGTATTGCAGCAGCAAGATGCGACGGTTATTGCCCGATTGATAGAGAATAACAGTTTGCCGAAAGGAAATGCGTCCTATACAGGTAATTTGCAGTTATCGGAAGACTTCTCGATACGCATGACGCATAATATAGTAGATATAGGTTTGCGTGCGAATGGTACATATAGCCGTACTGACAATTCGACGACGGTTAACAGTGTGAGCAATGTGTTTGATTGGGGTGTAACGGGTGATATAGAGTTTCATTTGCCGAAGTCGTGGAATATATCTGCCGATTGCGGTTATACTGCGCGTTACGGATATAAGTTGGACAATGTGAATGAGATTATTCTTAATGCCTCGTTAGAAAAGAGTTGGCGTAATGCGACCTTGTCGTTAGAGGTGTATGATATACTACATCAGAAGAAGAATATTGTGCAGGTGGTTAGTGATAACTCGGTTCAGTATGCGAAGTATAATACTCTGCCGACCTATTTTATGTTGACCTTTACCTATAAGTTGAACAAGATGGGTAGTTTGAAGGCAACTGGTATGGGCGGTCATATACAGGAGATGCTTGAGAGTGGTAAGGAGCCAGGTAAACCAGGCGGTGTACCACCGATGGGGCCACCTCCAGGAATGTAGGGAGTGAGGGAGGAAGGATTAATATGCGCGGTTGGGTTGTTTGTTGACGGACGGCGTTGCCGTATTGCCATGAATTAACAATTAATAATTAAGAATTAACAATTAACATGGATTATTGGGTTGAGGGGGTTACAGAGTTTTGAGGGGAACAGGTTGTTCTACCTGCGAAGGAGAGTTGAGAGCCATAGCACGCTATGGCTCTACAGCGAGCAAGATCGAAGTTACAAACGACGGGCAGAGGACGACGGTAGATGACAGATGGCTGGACGGTCTGGGGATTCTGGATTTCTGGGGGATGGTTGGTTTGAGGGGAACACAATGTTCTGCCTGCAAAAGAGAGTTGAGAGCCATAGCACGCTATGGCTCTACAGCATACATAAGCGTATGGTGAGGGGTTAACAGACAAAGTGTTGTTGGAGGGGAACAGGTTGTTTGTCTTTTGAAGAAGAGTTGAGAGCCATAGCACGCTATGGCTCTACAGCCACTATGAAATTAACAATTAAGAATTAACAATTAATATGCAGGGGAGCAATTAACAATTAACGGGTAACGATTAGCAGGCGTGGTGGGGGTGTGCGGGTTACTTTGCAGGAAGCCGCACGGAAGATGGTACGCTATGGTGAGGGCGTTGGGAGGGGCGGAAGAGTATGCTGTTTTAGAAGTTGAGCGCAAGTCCGATGCCCGATGCACTGCTTTGCAGGCTTAGTGTAACCGGTGTACGGGAAAGGCATTTCTCATTATATACTTCGTGTGAATTGTTTCGTTTGATACTTCCTACAATCAAAAGAGGTATGGAGCCTTCTGCCATGAGCGAGCCTGTTATCATTAGGGCTTTACCTGCAGAGCAGTAATTGTCAGCATAATAGTTGTGGCTGTGGTCGTAGCAGGCTATTTCTCCATTTATTCCGACGCACAAGAGTGGCAGTCCTATCAGAAATGCTGTTCCTAATCCTGCACCGAACAATCCCCAACCTGCTTTCCACAACCGATTGCCTTTCTGATAACTATACCATGCGTCGGGGCAGTTCTTCTGAAGGAAGAGCAAGTAGGCACTCTTGTCCATCTCCGTAATGTTGGTGCCGTTATGCAGGAAATAGGTATCGCCGTTCTTTACGATATAGTTGAGCGGGGTATAGAAATCGTGGTATTTGTAGTATTGTGCGGGAGGAGCAGGTTGTGCCGGTGCTTGTGGCGGTTGTTGTGCGGCAGTGTTGCTGAAGACTTGTGTATCTCCATTTTCGAAGAGGATAGAGTTGATTTCGGTTGTTGACAGAATAAAGTCAGGACCCTCTTGGTATGCGAATTTCTTGTATTTGATTTCCTTGTCGGATACTTCTTGTATTTTTGCTTCAATCCGTTTGGCATCTTTTGTGATGATGATGTCTTGTGCGGTTGTTGCCAGTCCGCACAGCGTAGCGAGCAGCAGTAAAAGATTTTTTTTCATTGTTTTGATTTGTTTGGTTGTTTGCCCGTTTGTGACAGGCGGTTTGATATATCGTTGGCAAAGGTAAGTTGTATTTTTGAGAAAAGCAAGAGTTGATTGAGAGTTTTTGTTGGAGAGAGGATGGGAGGATGAATTAACAATTAACAATTAACAATTAATATGCGCAGTTGGGTAGAGGGGTTTATATGGTTTTGAGGGGAACAATGGGTTTGTTCTGCGAAAGGGAGTTGAGAGCCATAGCACGCTATGGCTCTACGGTGGGCAAGAACGAAGTTACAAACTACAGGTGAAGGACGACTGTGGATGACAGAGGGCTGGATGGTCTGGGGATTCTGGATTTCTGGGGGATACATTTAATTAACAATTAATAATTAA
>CAVHKB010000018.1:0-19866 GCA_963636305.1 Prevotella sp. P5-108 | reverse complement strand
GCTCTACAGTGAGCATAAGCGCACGGTGAGGGAATGAATGGATTTGTATGGTGAGGGGAGAGCCATAGCACGCTATGGCTCTACGGTTAGCCTAAACGCAAATCGGATTTATTCCATAGTATACAAAAATTAATAACTAACAATTAATGATTAATATGCATAAATGGCTATGTTCTATGTGATTTATGGGTTGTTCCGATGTTCTTCCTATATTCATCCTATATTCGTCCTATATGCGTCCTATATAAAACCTATATAAATCGTTTGGAAGTGGTAGTATATACTTGGGTTGGCGGAGGGGAGTTTTTGCGAGAGGGGAAAGAAATGGTATGCTTTAGGGAGCGAAATATGTTTATAATAATTAGCATTTTGTTGCGTATATTTAATGACAAGTGTAGATAGGATGTATTGGACTGAAGGCAAGGGGTTGTGGGAGGTGCATCAAGTGTGATTGTTGTTTAGTGTTTACGCATAGGGGAGAGGAAAAGAGCGGCTTTTTCGTACAGAGGTGACGATTGGCTTATCTTATTGTTGTACAGACCATAAGAATTGCGTATCTTTGCAGAACAATACACTACCCATTTGTTGTTACAGATGAACACATTAGAAGATCTACTTGTTCTTTACAGGGAACACCCTACTCTACACCAATTAGAGGGTTTGTGCGCAGACAGGAATACCCACCATATACAAATAGTCGGATTACAAGGTTCGTTGCAGTCGATTCTGTTAGCGAACCTTTTCTTGTGTAACCGACAAAGCCAACTCGTGTTGTTGGATAATGCGGACGATGCGTTGTATTTATCGAATGATTTGTCATTGCTATTGGGAGAGGAATCGGTCTGTTATTTTCCTTCTCCCTATAGAGGAGGTAAGCACAATCAGAGCGATGACAACGCCAATGAGATACAGCGTACATCCACCCTCAACCGCCTGACGACACAGACGGAAACGCCATGCATTGTGGTTTCTTATCCCGAAGCACTGATACCGAGCATCATTACGAAACAGAAGTTTCAAGAAGGCGTGGTGCGCCTGCACAAGGGTCAGGAGATTTCGATAGAGGAACTGAGCAAGCAACTATTTATAGGCGGCTGGGATCGTGTGGATTTCGTATATGAACCGGGACAGTACTCGATTCGCGGTGGTATATTTGACATCTTCTCCTACTCGTGTGAGAGTCCTTATCGCATAGACTTCTTTGGCGATGAGATAGATTCAATACGCATATTTGATATAGAGACGCAACTATCGAAGGAGAAAGTAGAAGCGATAGAGATAATACCCAACATACAGAAACAGACCACAGAGGACGAGGTACATTCGTTGTTTGATTATCTGCCCGAAGGTTGTATCATAGGGAGCAACAGTTTCTCGCTATTGCGACAGAGATTGGTGTCGAATCCGTCTGTTTCGGACGAGAAGCCACTTGAGCGGATATGCCCAGTGGTGAGCGAAGAGGGAGGAAGCGGTTACCGTACCATAGAGTGGAGCAATCAACCGTTCTTTGAGGAGGTCAGCAAGATTGTTTTCAAGACCTTGCCACACCCCATATACCACAAAAATTTTGACTTGCTGATAGAGGACTTGCAGGAATACAGGCGAGAGGGTTACAAAATCTATGTTCTGTCGGACTCGAAGAAACAGATAGACCGAATAGAAAGTATCGTACGGGAAAAGACGGGGATGGAACAAGGGCAGGGGTTGCAGGAGAGTCCGTTCATAGGTGTTATGCCGACTCTTAATGCTGGTTTCATCGACCAAGACGGACATATATGCTGCTTCACAGACCACCAATTGTTCGAGCGTTTTCATAAGGTACAACAAAAATCGGACATTGCTCGTCAGGGGAAAGCCCTTCTTACGCTGAAAGAACTTAATCAGTTGCAAGTAGGTGATTATGTTGTACATACAGACCACGGTATAGGACGGTTCGGCGGTTTGGTCCACACGGAGGTAAACGGGAAGCGGCAGGAGATGATAAAACTTATCTATCGTGACAATGACATTCTGTTCGTTTCGATTCATTCGTTGCATCGTATAGCAAAATACAAGGGAAAAGAGGGGGTTGCACCGTCTATATCGAAATTAGGTTCGGGGCAGTGGGAACGAATGAAGGAGCGCACGAAAACCAAGGTGAAAGATATTGCGCGTGACCTTATCCGATTGTATGCTCAAAGGCGACAGGAACACGGGTTCCAGTTCTCTGCAGACTCGTATCTACAGCATGAGTTGGAAGCCTCGTTCTTATATGAAGACACGCCAGACCAACAGAAAGCCACATCGGAACTGAAGCACGATATGGAGTCACCCGTTCCGATGGACAGATTGATTTGCGGTGATGTGGGATTTGGTAAGACAGAGATTGCGATGCGTGCGGCGTTCAAAGCAGCGACAGACGGCAAACAGACGGCAGTGCTTGTTCCGACGACCGTACTTGCGCTGCAACACTATAATACTTTTACCGAGCGTTTCAAGGGGTTCCCCGTTACGATAGAGTATCTATCGAGGGCAAAGTCGGCAAAAGAAGTGAGAAGTATAATCACGCGCCTACGGGAGGGGAAGATAGATATTCTGATTGGTACCCATAAGATAGTGGGAAAGAGTGTGGTATTTCATGATTTGGGATTGCTAATCATTGACGAGGAACAACGATTTGGAGTAAGTACCAAAGAGAAACTGCGTCAACTGAAGGTTAATGTAGATACCTTAACCCTTACAGCGACGCCTATACCCAGGACCTTGCAGTTTTCGCTGTTGGGTGCAAGAGACCTGTCGGTGATGCATACTCCTCCACCAAACAGATACCCCGTGCAGACAGAGATTATTACACCCGCAGACGAGGATATAATAAAGGAGGCTATACAGACAGAGATAGGGCGTAATGGGCAGGTGTTCATTATAAACAACCTTGTTCAGAACCTTGAGACCATTCGCAGTAAGGTGCAACGGCTTGTGCCTGAAGCGCGTATTGCGGTTGCCCATGGTCAGATGCCACCGGAACAGATGGAGGAAGTGCTGACCAATTTTGTCAATTACGACTACGATGTATTGATAGCCACATCCATAATCGAGTCGGGAGTGGACATTCCTAATGTTAATACCATTATCATCAATTCGGCCCATAAGTTCGGATTGAGCGACCTACATCAACTGCGTGGTCGTGTAGGTCGTTCGAACAAGAAAGCGTATTGTTATTTGGTGGCACCTCCTATGGAATTGCTTACATCGGACGCACGACGACGAATGCAAGTGATTGAAACATTTTCGGACTTGGGTTCGGGTTTCCATATTGCTATGCAAGACTTGGATATACGAGGGGCAGGCAATATGTTGGGAGCAGAACAGTCAGGGTTTATTGCAGACTTGGGTTATGAGACCTATCAGCGTATTCTTAATGAGGCAGTTACAGAATTGAAGGATGAAGAGTTCCCTACTCTTTTTGCGTCGGACAGCGGTGATAGGAATAGCGGTAATAACTGGGTTAATGATACCCAATTGGAATCTGATCTTGAGATAGGATTTCCTGAGAATTATATAGAAAACATCTCGGAGCGTATTACGCTCTATCGAGAACTGGACAACATAGAAGATGAGAATGCATTGACGGCATTTGAGCAACGACTGATTGACCGCTTTGGTCCGATTCCCCCAGAAGGAGAAGAACTGATAATGGTGGTTCGGTTACGATGGAAGTGTATGAGATTAGGCATCGAGAAAATTGTCTTGAAGATGTCACGTATGACTCTTTTTCTACCTGCAAACCCGCAATCGACATATTATCTATCAGATACATTCAATAATCTGCTGACCTATATAGTTAATCATGCGCATCAATGTCAAGTGAGGGATATTAATGGGAAGCGGTCTGTGATAGTGAATGATATACAGTCGTTGAAAGAAGCATATACCATTATTTGTCAACTCATTAAATAACCTTGATGTATTGATGCAACGACTGGAGTGGGTTGTTAGTTTGTGCCTAAAGGAAATTTATATCGGCTTTGTGTTCTGCTATTAAGAGGGGTTAAAGGATTATTGAAAAATATGCGATAATTGTTGGAATAAGTGACTATGTATCATTAAGAAGGCATTTTTTGCAGTAGAAGTGTGGAATAATAATATCGTTTTGTTTGTACAGAATAAAAAAATGCCGTATATTTGCAGCCGATTTTGCACGAGGGAATACAGGTTATGTTTTCGAAGTGTGAAAGTTATGGAAAGTTGTCTGAGTGGTCGAAAGAGCCGCACTCGAAATGCGGTGTACGCATTATGTCGTACCGGGGGTTCGAATCCCTCACTTTCCGCGAGTATAGATTCTGTTTTTATTCTGTTATGCAGATGTTCTGTCTGCCTATAGAACACCTCTCATATAACTTTCTTATAACTTTATTACAACCTTCTTACAACTTTCTTATAACTCTCTTACACCCCTCTTATAACTCTCTTACAACCTTCTTATAAGTTTCTTATGCCGTGCTTATGCTGTATGGGTGGGATATGTTTTGCTGTGCTACAGGATGCGTTTGAGGAGGGTGTTGCACTATTGTCTGCTATAGGATGGCAAGGGATTTTGAAGGAGGATGTTTACTATGCGTTGTGCAGTATGTCCGTCCCAGAGAGGTGGTATATTGCCTAATTTCCATTGCCCGTCATATAGTCGTTTTAGGG
Organism: Prevotella sp. P5-108; assembly: GCA_963636305.1. GTDB lineage: Bacteria > Bacteroidota > Bacteroidia > Bacteroidales > Paludibacteraceae > Colicola. Next base: position 15,195 of record CAVHKB010000018.1, on the reverse strand, counting down.
CAGGTTGTATGTTGTTAGGGTCAGTCCCTATGAGTTCGTTGGTTCCGATAGTACAAGTCTCGGGTCGTTCGGTGTTGTTTCGTAGTGTGAGGCACGGAATAGACATGACGGTGGTTTCTTCTGTTATGCCTCCGCTATCGGTGATGACAGCACGAGCGTGTTGTACAAGATAGTTGAACTCAAGATAGCCTAAGGGTTGTACGATGTGCAAGTTGGGTGCATTTATGTTGAGTTCGTTGAATATCTTAGCCGTTCGTGGGTGAATAGGAAAGATGACGGGTTCATCGTGTACATTATCGGTTATAGCCTTCATTGTAAGCGCCAACTTGTTGGCTTCGTCGACATTTGCTGGTCGATGCAAGGTGAGTACGATGTAGTGTTTGTCGTGGAGGTTCAGTTGGTCGAACAAGTCAGTTTTGCGGAAGAACGGTTGATTTTTGAGAAGAGTATCGATCATTACATTTCCTACGAAGTAGATACGATTTTGTTCGATGCCAGCACGGCGGAGGTTGGTGTTAGCGACCTCTGAGGTAGTGAAATAGAAGTCGGCAAGAGCGTCGGTGACTATACGATTTATCTCTTCTGGCATAGTGAGGTCACCACTTCGTATGCCTGCTTCGACATGGCAGACAGGTGTACACAATTTTTTTGCGACGATGGAGCAAGCCATAGTTGATGTGACATCTCCGACGACGAGTACAAGGTCGGTCGGGTGTTGCAGCAAGTCCTTTTCAAAAGCCATCATAATATGTGCGGTTTGCTCTGCTTGTGATCCGCCTCCACATCCCAAGTTGGTATCTGGGTTGGGTATATGCAGTTCTTCGAAGAAAGTATCAGACATATTTTTATCGTAGTGTTGCCCAGTATGCACCAACCTATATTGTATGTCGTTGCCTTCTTGCTGTGCCTTTTGGATAGCGTGGATGATAGGTGCAATTTTTATGAAATTAGGTCTTGCTCCTGCTATGAGTGTGATGGTCATGATGTAGGATGTTAGATTGTTAATGTATCGTGTTTGTTGTATTGTTGAAGTACAGTTCCTTGATGACTACTGCGGGCCATTTCCAGTTTTGGTAGGCGAGTTGTACAATGCCCGGTGCAAGAATGAGGCTCCATAGTCCGAGAGATGTGCAATGGAGGAAGATTATCATTAGCAGCAATGTGGCAGCAGCGGACAAGAGAGAGGGAATGAAGAAAGGAATTTTGTTGTCGGAAAGAATGAAGCCCGAAGCAATGATATGGTTTGTTTCAAGATACTGTGTAAGAATCAGCACCAGGGTCATACTGAATGATAGCAGATGTGTATCGCTCTTTATGAACTGCAACGCCCAATCGCTAAAGCAGAATAGTGCCACACTGCCGAGCAGGAAGACTGCGGTAAGAAAGAGGACGCTATACAGATAGATTTTCCGTAGGTTTGCGATGTCGTTTTGAACGCGATACTGTGCCATTTTGGGTATGTAGGAAGTATAAACGATAGAAGCACAGCGTGCGAGTATGATAAGCACCTGAAATGTTACGCCGTAAGCAGCCATATCGGTCAGAGGGAGGACTGCCGAACCAATGAAGATTGCGGAGCGTGTAATGAGGAAACCACCGAGGTTTGTGAGTCCCATTTTGGTTGCATTGGGTACGATTGCCTGCAGAACGGGTTTTATGTCATGTTCTTGCGCTGCAGACAGATTCTCCCTCATTTGTTTGGTAAGGAAAACTTTTTTATAGAGTGTTCTGCGAATGACGATAGAAATCAGTTGCGAAGTAACGATGGCGGTGAGACCAAAATCGAAGTAAATAAGCAGGACTCCGACTATAATGTAGCATGATTGTCCGAGAATGTTGATTTGATACATCCTCTTGATATATCCTTTGCCGGTAAGCAGTGCCTCGTAGTACATCGTATAGAGGTTATAGCAACTGACGAAGACAAGCATTATCCAGGCTACAAGAGCATCGGTTTGATCACCGTTGTACTTACGCAGGAGCATAAGCATATATGCGGAGCCGCAAGAAGCGAGGAGTAGAAAGATTGCGAGCGCCATCCATCGGTAGAACTTTTGCATAGCGACGATGGTCGTTTTGAGCAAGCCGTAATCGACATCTTGCTCATTGTGCAACACTTCGACTCCTTCTTTTTGCAGGTTTTTAGCCCCCGAAAAAATATAACTTATATTTCGGGCGAAGGACGGTAGAAATCCGAAATCAAGTAGAGTAACGAGCGACGAAACAGTGAGGAAGACATTCCATAGTCCTACCGTTTCGGCGGACATTTTGTATAGGATAAACGGAAGAAAAATAGCCCCTGCACCTACAGTGACTATTGTTGCAGCGAGTCCCCATAGTACATCTTTCCTGCCTATATTCTCGATTTCAACCGCCAAAATGCAATCAGTTAGAGGCGTGCGTCGACGAGTTTACGGTCGATAAAGTTCTTTACATCGAAGATGATAGTCCCTTGTTGCTTATATTTGAGGAAGTCGAAAGACTGGAATTGGTTGTGAGCGACGCACGCGATGATTGCTTCGTATTTTTTGTCAGGGTCGATGGAAGGTATGAGTTCCTTGCCATATTCGTTTTTCACTACTTGCGGCGATGCCCAAGGGTCGTAGATGTCCACATTACAGCCGAAGTCCTGTAGTTCGTCGACAATATCGAATACTTTTGTATTACGGCAATCGGGGCAGTTTTCTTTGAAAGTGACACCAAGCAGGAGTATGTTGGCATCTTTGATTTTTCGGTCAGCCTGAATGATGAGTTTGAGTGTTTTATCGGCAATGAATTTAGCAATACTGTTGTTGACACGCCTACCTGATAGAATGACTTCGGGGTTATAACCCAATGCTTTTGCACGATGAGCGAGGTAGTAAGGGTCAACTGATATACAATGTCCGCCTACAAGACCGGGTCTGTATTTAAGAAAGTTCCATTTTGTGCCGGCCGCCTCTATTACATCGTTGGTATCGATACCGACCTTATCGCAGATGAGTGCCAACTCATTCATGAATGATATATTAAGGTCCCGTTGAGAATTTTCGACTGCTTTTGCTGCTTCTGCCACTTTGATATTGGGTGCGCGATGTGTACCGTTCAGCAGAATAGAGTTGTAGAGCGCATCGACGATGTCGGCGATTTCGGGTGTGGAACCTGATGTGATTTTGCGTATTTTGGTCAGCGTATTTACTTTGTCGCCCGGATTGATACGCTCGGGAGAGTAACCGCAGAAGAAGTCTTTATTGAATTTCAGTCCTGAGAACTTCTCGAGTACGGGCACGCAATCTTCTTCGGTGCAACCGGGATAGACGGTGGATTCGTAGATGACGATGTCTCCTTTGTTGAGGGTTTTACCGATGGTTTCGGAGGCCTTGAGCAACGGAGTAAGGTCGGGGTTATTGAATTTGTCGATAGGTGTCGGTACGGTGACGATATAGATATTTGCCTGACGGAGGTCGTCGGGGTTGGAAGTGAATGTCAGTCCTATTTTCCCTGTTTTTTCAAAGAGTTCGCGTGCTTGTTTCAATCCTACAAGGTCGGCTTCGAGAGTATGGTCTTCTCCTCTTTCGAGTTCAGCAATCCGTTCTTTGTTGACATCAAATCCCATTACCCGATACTTTTTGCCGTACTCAACGGCGAGAGGCAGACCTACATAGCCTAATCCAATGACTGTGATGATTTTATTTTCCAACATAATAAAAAATTTGAAAAGATTTGTTTGTTCGATTTCAGCTTGCAAAGTTAGAAAGATTTATTAGAACTGACAAGTATTGCACCCAGATTTTCGTATAATGTTTGCAAAAGATTATTCACATACTATAGTATATCGCCTATAGAATTTTCATTTTGCGTTTCTTTTTCATGACCCTATTTTTTGACTGTACTGCTATGCTTGTGGTATATTCATCCTATATTCGTCCTATGTTCGTCCTATATGATTCCTATATAAAACCATTGAAAGAGTCAGTGGTGACGGGGCTTTGCGGAGGGTGACCGCACTGATATGGCACGGGAAGAGGGTGCTATGCAGCGGCTACGGCATTTATATTTTTTAAGACAAAGAATTGGCAGCCGAAAGATATAAGAAAGGCGGGACAATGGACAGGCTACAGTCGCAAAATGACCGATGAAAAGGAGGAAAACGGGAACGGGAAGGAGGGAGAATGAAAAAAGGGGGATAGGGCGATGTCGGTGTTGTTTCGTTATGATGGCTTTGTCTGTAAGGAAAAAACTTGTACCTTTGTAGTTTGTAATGGGAAGGCAGCCGACACATTCTCGTCCGAAAGGTCGTCGCAGCCAGCGACGGCGCAAGAAACATTCACTTCCTTTATGGAGGCGAATGTTGCGTATATTGAATGTGACGCTGATCGTGTTGGTGTTGTTATGTATGTTCAGCGTCGTGTTTATGTGGTACTATGGTTGGTTGCCTACACGCGAAGAACTGCCGCAATTCAGGGAGCGGCTATACACACTGTTCACACAGAATCCGAATATAGAACTTCCAAGTGCGGAGGTTATCGGAATAGATGTATCGCATTACCAATCGTATATTGACTGGGACGAAGTATGTTTTTATTACGACCGACAACGGAGGCTATACAGAGAGGAGCGTGAAGGCTGCAAGCGTCGTGAGATAGACTTTGTGGTAGCCAAGGCGACCGAAGGGGTAAGGACACAGGATAATTTCTACATTCGCAACAAGACGGGAGCGGCAAAACGGGGTATACTGTTCGGTGCGTATCATTTTTACTCCCCTACTCTTCCAGCGAGGAAGCAGGCAGAGAACTATATTCGCACGGCGAACCTGCAGCGAGGAGATATGGTGCCGATATTGGACATAGAGGAATATAACAACCGTCTTGCGGAAGCGGATTCGGTTTTATGCTGGTTGCGGGCAGTAGAGAAATACTATGGAGCAAGACCTATCATCTATACGAATGAGCATTGCTACCGTACCTTTTTTATGAAGCACAAGCCGTTGCTCGGTTATCATTTTTGGATTGCACGGTATGGCGGTGAGTTGCCGGACAGAATGCATCTGATGTGGCAATTCACGGAGATGGGAACGGTAGCGGGGATAAAGGGCTATACGGATATAAACATTCTGCGAGGGACGAAGGAGGACTTGCGACAGAAATGCACAATACACTAAAAAGACAAAATATAAGAATGGAAAAGAAACAACTTATTGTAGTCGCCGAAAGCAAAGAGCGAGTGATGGCAGAGAAGATGCTGCCCGGTATTCCCGTTGTTGAATGCGGTATAGGCGCCTTGAACATTATGGAACGGTTGCGTTCCGTGCCTCTTGACACAGAGATAATAAACATCGGTTACGCCGGTTCAGCCAACTATGCTATCGGGACCCAAGTGGAGATTGGCGAGTGCCGATTGTATCACCCGAATGTGGACTATCCTGAACCTGTGTTCCAATTAGGCGGCGGGACGCGCTGTTTTACGAGTACCGATTTTGTACTGCAGAGCCAAGAGCGTGATTGCGTGTTTGATATGGAGTTGGCATTTATCTGCGGTATGGGTTTCAAGAATATACGCAGTATCAAGATTGTGAGCGATAACCTGTCGTTACACGAATATCATCAAATCAACTAAACACCAATACGCAGTATGTCACAAAACAATAAACACAAGTGGGATTTCCAGAATATAGGTGGAACGACCCGCGTTAATATCCACACGGGAGAGGACATCAAGCACCTTGCAGAGTTGGACCAGAAGATGTGGACCGTGCTATCCTGCCCTATCAGCGGCTTAGAGATAGACAGTACGAGTTTGCAGTACACAGACGCGGACGCAGACGGGAAGATTCACGTGAAGGATGTTATCAGTACGGCGAACTGGTTGTGCAAAGTGCTGAAAGACCCTGATAAACTGTTTCACAATAGTGGGAAGTTGGCATTGGAGAGCATCAACCGAGAGACGGAAGAGGGTCGTCGTATCTATCAGTCAGCCAAGCAGATTGCAGAGAATCTGCACAAGGAAGATATGGCATTGACCTTGCAGGACACGCAGGACTCGATGGCGATATTTGCCAAGACGAAGTTCAACGGTGACGGTGTTATTACTGAAGACACAACCGACGATGCGACACTGAAAGAGATTATCCGCTCGATAGTCAGCATTACGGGAGGCAGCCTTGACAGAAGCGGTGTGCAGGGCGTCAATACAGAGCAGGTGAACCAATTCTATACGGATTTGCAAGCCTATATTGATTGGAAGGAACAGGTGGTTGCATTGCCTTTCGGCGAGAAGACCGATGAAGTGCTTCGTGCTTATGAGGCATTGGACGCGAAAGTGAAGGACTTCTTTGTGCGTTGCAAGTTGGCGGCGTTCAGTGATAATGCTGCTGCGCTTGATGTACAAGTGTCGCGTATAGAAGCCATCAGCAAGGAAGACCTGACCCAGCAGACAGAAGAGATAGCCTCCTATCCTATTGCCCGAATCTCCGAGAAAGCGGAGATAAACCTGTCTTACCCTATTAACCCAGCATGGGCAGAGCCATTCGATGTGATACGCTCGGTGGTGTTTGCTCCTGATACGAAGGTTATTACGGAGGAAGCATGGAATGCCATAGGAGAAAAGGCAGCCCCGTATATTGCCTGGCTCAAAGCCAAACAAGGGGGCAGTGTGGAGGTGTTAGGCGAAGAGAACATCAGGGCGTTGCTGAAAGACAGCAGACAGAACACCCTGTTGGAACTGATTGAGAAAGATGTTGCATTGGCAGATGAGGCGAATAACATCAATCAGGTAGATAAATTACTGCACCTTTACCATGATTTCGCCACGATTTTACACAACTTTGTCACCCTGCAGGACTTCTATTCGAGGGACAAAGGTACACAAGCGATATTCCAAGTTGGGACATTGGTTATAGACCAGCGTGCGTGTCATCTGTGTATGCGAGTGACAGACATGAGCAAACACGAGGCTCAGGCAGCAGCAAGCGGTATGTTTTTGATTTACTGCAACTGTACACTGCAATCGACCGGTGAGAAGATGCAGATAGTTGCGGCAATGACTATTGGAGATATACACAACCTAAAGGTAGGGAAAAATGCACTCTTTTACGACAGACAGGGACGCGATTGGGACGCAGAGGTAGTGAAGATTATAGACAATCCTATTTCCATAGGTCAGGCTTTCTGGAGCCCCTATAGGAAGTTCTGCGATTGGATAGTGAACCTCATTAACAAGTCGGCAGCCGAGAAGGAGAGCAAAGTATTTGCGGATGTGACCTCGAAAGTAGAAAGTAGCACAGCGGATACTGCCACTCCTGCCAATCAGAAGAAGAAAGACTCGTTTGACATTGCCAAGTTTGCGGGTATCTTTGCTGCTATCGGTATGGCGATAGGCTACATAGGCAGTTTCCTGACCAGTCTTGGACAGGGAGTGAAAGGTTTGGTAGCAGTAGGGCTATGGGCACCACTTGCTGCGTTGTTGGGACTGATGTTGGTCATCAGCGGACCATCGATGATTATAGCATGGTTCAAACTACGGAAGCGTAATATTGCTCCACTGCTCAATGCCAACGGTTGGGCCGTGAATGCATCGTCGACCATCAGTATTCTGTTTGGAGCGACTCTGACGGAAGCCGCCAAGTTCCCCAAACTGAAACTGCAAGACCCATACGCAAAGAAAGGAATGCCAAAGTGGAAACGAGTATGCCTCTTGGTAGTGACAATAATTATCGTTGTGGCAGGGCTATGGCTATGCAATCTGCTGGCTTGGGCGAAGTTACCGTCACCGCTATTTCATCGTGATGCAACCGCAGTGGAAGAGGTGATTGTTCCCGATGAAACCGCGACGGGAACAGAAACGATTATTATTGAAGAATCGGTGACGGAATAAAGGGTATGAAGAAAAAGAGGGATGACCTTGTACAGGTCATCCCTCTTATTTTTATGCTACATGCTGATTAGCGCAATTTAGCCCCGAATTTCGATTCGAATGTATTCTTAAGGCGGGTCATTATCTGCTCAATCTGCTTGTCCTGTAGTGTGTTTTCAGCATCTTGCAAGATGAAACTCAAGGCATAGGACTTCTTGCCGTATTCGAGAGTTTTGCCTTCATACACATCGAACAGATAGACATTTTTCAGGAACTTGCGTTCGGTCTCAAAAGCAGCCCTTGCCAAGTCGGCAAATTCGACTGGTTTATCAATCAGCAATGCGAAATCGCGCTTAACTTCAGGGAACTTGGGGATATCGGTGATGAGAGGCTTATATTGCTTGTTCTGCTTGAGAAGTTGGTTCCAATCGAGGTCGGCATAATACACAGGGTTGTCGATGTCGAAATGGTGCAAGAGTTTATGGTTCACGATACCCATCTCGCCTAACAGTTTACCGTTCTGCGCCACCAGACGCAAGCCATCGCTAAACAAATCGCTCTGCAGCGGTTCGCAAGAACATTTCATTGGGTTTATTCCCAAGCGTAACAAGATATTGTTCACATAAGCGTGCAACTGGTAGAAAGACGTCTTTTCTTCAGGATGGACCCATGTCTGGCTTGTTTTGTTGCCCGTTATCCACAAGGCGAGATGAGGCTCTTCGGAGTAGGCAGACAAAGGTTCTTCACCTGCTTTGGGTGCATGTTTGTGGTAACAGTTACCGAACTCGTAGAAACACAAATCGGTAATTTTACGGTTCACATTACGCTGAATGCTCTCTAATCCACCGAAGAGCAAAGTCTGGCGCATAACAGCCAAATCCTGCGACAGAGGATTGAGGAGTTGGACACAATTCTCCAAGCGATAAGTGGTGTTCCCGAAGGTTTCGGAATAGTATTGCAACTTCGTAAGCGAGTTATTCAATATCTCATAGAAGCCTTGTGCGGTCAGTTGCTCGGCGATTTTGCGCTGCAATGCCATAGCATTTGGTTTGGGAGAATAGGACAGGCAACTCTGCAGAGATTGGGAAATATCCACATTGTTATAGCCATAGATGCGCAATACATCTTCGACTACATCACATTCGCGCTGTACATCGACACGATAGCGAGGTACTTGCAAATGGTAGACACCATCGCGTTTGCTCTCGATACGCATCTCAAGAGCCTTGAAGATGGTTTCGAGGACCTCTTCGCTGAGATGTTTGCCGATGAGACTATCGACCCTGCTCTCTGATACCTCCACGCTCCATGGGGCAAATGGTTCTGCAGGCGAATAGGGCGTAACGGCAGAAGAAATTTTATCTACCGGTGCAGCCACAATCTCACCACCTGCCACCTCTTGGACAAGTAGTGCACAGCGTTTGAGAACATAGATTGTATTGTTCGGGTCGCAACCTCTTTCGTAGCGGAAAGAGGCATCGGTGGAGAGTTGATGCCTACGAGCGGTTTTGCGAATACTTACGGGATCGAAATAGGCACTTTCGAGGAAGACATTCTTTGTGTCATTGGTTATACCGGAGTTCTTTCCACCAAAGACGCCTGCCATACACATCGGTCCGTTATCATTGCAAATCATTAGGTCGGCAGCACTCAACGAACGCTCCACATCGTCTAAGGTGGTGAACTTTGTACCGTCGGTCAATGTTTGCACTATAACCTTTCCACCGGTAATTTTGTCTGCATCGAAAGGATGGAGAGCCTGTCCCATCTCGTGCAGTACGAAGTTGGTAGCATCCACCACATTATTGATAGAGCGCACTCCTATACTGGTCAATGCATTGCGTAGCCAATCGGGAGATTCTTTTATCTCAACACCTGCGATAGTGACACCTGAATAGCGGGGGCAAGCCTGCTCTTGGCGAACTTCGACATTGATAGGCTGATAGTGGCTATGCTCTGACACCTTGAAAGCATCGACGGACGGCTTGGTAAGTTTGACGCCTTTGCCATGCAAGGAATAGTAAGCATACAAGTCACGAGCGACGCCATAATGACTTGTTGCATCCGAGCGATTAGGGGTGATGTCTACTTCTATTATGTAGTCTTCGTTGACATTGAAATAGTCTTTGGCAAGCGTACCTACGGGAACATCATTGGGCAGGACTATGATACCATCGTGCGAGGTACCTACACCTATTTCATCTTCTGCGCAAAGCATACCAAAAGACTCTACACCACGAATCTTCGAGCGTTTGATGGTGAAACTATCCTCGCCCTGCCACAAAGTAGTCCCCACAGTAGCCACAATTACTTTTTGTCCTGCAGCCACATTAGCCGCACCACAGACTATCTGCAACGGTTCTGCTGCTCCTATATTGACAGTTGTTATGTGCAAATGATCTGAGTTCTCGTGTGGTACACAAGTGAGTACTTCTCCTACGAGAAGACCTGCTAATCCGCCTCGAATACTTTCTTTCTTTTCTATGCCATCGACCTCTAATCCGATAGAGGTTAATACCTTTGCAGTTTCTTCTGCATTGTCAGGAAGATTGATGTAATGTTTCAGCCAATTGTATGAGATATTCATAGTGTCAAGTTATTTTATAACAACGGTGCAAAGGTAGTGCTTTTTTCCTATTTGTGCAACCACTATTTGTAAGCAATAAGACAGATTATTCTTTGCGCCGACGTGCATACTCCAAAGGTGATACTCCAAATTTCTTTTTGAACAAAGTAGAGAAGTACTTCGGGTCATTGAAGCCGACGGCATAAGCGAGGTCCGACACACGAGTTTTGCCCTTTTCATCGACAATGCGTGCAGCCATATTCAAGCGTATATCGTTCACAAAAGCAACTGGCGTCAAGCCAGTAAGGCTCTTTAGTTTATCGGTTAGCGTCGTACGGGACATATTCATTTCGTTAACGAAAGAATTAAGAGAGAAGTCGAAATCTGCTATGTGTTTATTTACACAATCGATGGCTTGTTGGAGGAATTTCTCATCCATTGAGGTGTAGTTCAGTTCCTTTGCGTCGAATACTAACTGCTTACGATAGTCGATGACCGCTCGTTGAACCCTTTTCAGTTGTGAGGTGACGACAGAATCGAGTACGCCTAAATCTATAGGTTTGGTTAGATAAGCATCGGCTCCTGATTCGTAGCCCATAATAGTGTCTGCCGCTGTTTGTTTGGCGGTTATCAGTATGACTGGGATATGACAATACTCGAATGTAGATTTGATTTTTGTACAGAATTCGTAGCCATTCATACCAGGCATCATAATATCGGAGAGTATCAGACTTACATTGTTGTTCTGCAAGAGCGGTAAGGCATCGTCAGCCGAGTCGGCAGTGATGACTTTATATTTTTTACTCAAGTGTTGTTGCAGGAGGAACTGCATATCCTCGTTGTCTTCCACGACGAGCAGTGTTGGGGGTTCTTCTTCGGTTGGGTTGTGCGACAATTCTAATTGGTCGGAATCAACTGTTTCCACCATATTGGGAACATTCTTGGCAGAATTGTCCTCTTCTTTTACCATATTCGATTCCATATCGGAGATACTACCATCCATTTCGTTGGCAGTGTAGGTTGTTTGTTGAATAGGCAATATGACCGTGAAAGTTGTACCTACTCCCTTTTGGCTGTCTACGAAGATGTTACCATGATGGAGGTCTACCAGATTCTTGACCAAAGAAAGTCCGATTCCCGTGCCAACAGTATGCGCTTTTCGATAATCCCCGTCGTAAAATCGCCTGAAGAGATTTTGCAGTTCGTCTTTATCCATGCCCATGCCTGTATCGCTTATTTTCAGCACCATAGAGCGTTGTTCTACATCGGACGAGAGCAGTAGTTTGACCTCACCTCCTTCTTTGTTGTATTTAGTAGCGTTAGAAAGCAGGTTGTAGAGTATTTTATCCAACTTGTCAGAATCGAAATAGCCTTCAAAGTCTTTGTCGACTTCTGAAACGAATACCCAATGCAGTTTCTGCTTTCGTGCTAACGGTTGAAAAGCCACGAAGCAGTTTTCTACGAATCGGGTGATATTTCCCTTTGCCACTTTTAGTTTCAAGTTGCCACTTTCAGCCTTGCGGAATTCGAGAATCTGCTGTATAAGGCGCATGAGGCGTATTGCATTGTTTGTAATCAGGTTGTATTCCACTGCGTCCTGGCTTTTACCTTTGAGTTCTTCTACTGCAGCCACAATGATTGAGAGAGGCGTCAACAGTTCGTGTGTGATATTGGTGAAGAACTGCAGTTTTAGGTGTGCCATTTCTTCTGCCCGTTTGCGATTTTCCTCGCTTTGGGTTAATGCCAACTTCTGTGCTTGGCGTACCTTTTCGAAATGATATATCCCATAAGCGACCAATAATGCAAAAAGGACATAGAGAGAATAAGCCCACCATGTTGCCCAAGGCGCCGGTGCTACATGTAATGTAAAACATATTTGCTGCTGTGTCCAGACATTGTTCGGATTAGCCGCCATCAAGCGGAAAGTATAATTTCCGGCAGGGAGATTGTTGTAGGAAGCAAGTCGGTGTTGAGCATCGGTATAGGTCCAATCCTTATCCCATCCTTCAAGTTGGTAGGCGTAGTGATTTAACAAAGGATTTCTGAAGTTAAGCAGAGCGAACTCTATCTGGATATTGTTATTGCGGTGATTAAGGTAGATGTCTTTGGCATAGTCGATTGTTACAGAGGTGATATTATTGTATTCTTTATCGGTAAAATCGCGCAAAGACCGATTGAATATCTTTATATCGGTTATAGCGAGTGCATTCTGCTCGATATTAGTTGGCATTTCGGCAGCACAAATCAAGTTTACTCCACCGACGCCGCCTAAGAGACAGTCGCCAGTAGCCAGGCGGCACACAGCACCACGGTAGAACCAATCGGACAACAGCCCATCTGTTCGTGTGTAGGATAATACTTTGTTGTTTGTCATATCATCGGACACATTGAGTTGCAAGACACCTATGTTGGTTGACATCCAGATATTCTGCCGACGGTCTTCCCAAAGGTTAGTTATTGTGAGATCGGTGTAAGAACCCATTTGCTTTAGGTCGAACAATTCGAATAGGTCTTTTTGTTCATTATAGAGCATCAGACCTCCTTCGGTTCCCGCCCAAATATGTCCCTTTTCATCGACTAATAATGTCAGTGCGCCCTCTGTTTGCAGGCTATTGTTCTCAAGTGTATATGCGCTTAAATGCCACTTTTCGGAGCGTGTGTCCAAGCGATAGATACCGCAGTTGCTTGTTGCAATCCAGAGAATACCGTTCTTATCGTCTTGCAGAGCATATACCATAGCAGGGGGCATATCTTCTTGGTCGGGCAGGTAGGCATTGATGGGGTTATAGACATCGTCTTTCAGTAGTCCGACATCGGTACGAGTCATTACCCACAGTCGTTTCTGCGAGTCCATATAACAGCCGTTAATATAGAGGTCGCGGAAACCTTTGTTGAGTTTTCGTACTTCTTTGGTGTTTGGGTTAAAGACGATGATTCCTTGCTCGGTGCAGAAATAGATGTCGTTGTTTATCTTACAGATTTGCTGTACATGGGAGAGAGCATTATAGGAAGACAGAGGTTCTATCTTGTCGAAAGTCTGAATGGCAGAAGTTGTTTTATCGTATCGTACGACGCCATATCCTGCTAAAGACAACCATACACTCTGCCCCGTTTCATCGTCGTAGATGGCACGAACAGCAGTGCTACCTACTGCGTCCATGAGTTTATCGGAGTAGGAGGCTTTTTCTATTTCCTTTGGTTGCAGGTCGCACACATATACACCTCCGCCTAAAGAGCCGACCCACATAAGACCATCGTTTGTAGAGAGTATAGAGTTTATCTCTCCATAAGGGAGCGGATGAGTTATACTGTTTGTAGTATAGTTGGAGAAGGTGTTTTCAGGTGACAGAATAGATAGTCCTGCTCTTGACCCAATCCAGAGATTACCATAAATATCTTGAGAAATGGCGTATATGATGTCGTCCAAGAGCGTATTTGCGTTGTCGGCGTGTTTATATTGCACGATATGCGGGTCTTGCAGATTGTACGGCTCTGTCAGATGTACGAGTCCCTCTCCCCAAGTGCCTACCCACAGTGTATGGTCGCTTCCCATAAAAAGGGTGTGAGAAGATTGCAACGAAGGTATGTGACTGTATTTATAGGATTTCTTGTTTTTTGTATCGTAGCGAATCAGTCCGTCGGACCATGTACCAATCCAGAGATAACCTGCTTCGTCCTCCAGAATAGACTTCATGTCAGTAGGGTCGAGGTCCCATTGTGTACCTATGCAATACTCGAAGTCGGTATGTCCGTTTTTCCTTACAAACAAGCCTTTGTTGGTTGCGACCCATATATCTCCATTATGGGAAGCCAATACTGCCTCTACCCGACTATAATTGAGAATAGGAACATTCAACTTTTCTATTTTGCCATTCAATTTATCGAGGACATACAAACCATTGTGTGTGCCAATCCAAAGGCAGTGGTTAGCGTCTTCCTCGACCATATTGACGACGCTATGCAGTACTTGTTTGTGTGTAGCATGGTCGATTTTATAGGAGACGATGTCGTATCCGTCGTAGCGTACCAATCCGTTGTAGGTAGAAATCCAGAGGAACCCTTCTGAATCTTTGTACAATTTGCGTATCTCGTCGGTTGGCAAATTGGTAATAGAATATATCGGCTTAAAGACCAAATTCGATGCAAACATCATCTGCGAACACAAGAGCAAGCAGATAAGATTGCCCCACCACACATTTCCTTTCATGGTTATAGTTAATTTCTTATGTTATACATTTGAAGGTATGTACCCTCTATAACAAAAACACGAAATATCATTAATAAGTAAATGTGTGATATTTAATGCATTATAAAGACAATACCTTCAAGATACAAAGGTAGTAATAATTGTGGAGTTCTGCAATAGAGAGGTAGATTTTTTATGTCAGGTGTTATCGGTTGATGAGGTTAGGGGGTGGGAGTTGCGTTGGTGCGAGGAGGGTCGAAGGGGTTTGTATTTGTTAATATGGTAACAAACGACGGGCAAGGGACGACGGTGGATGACAGAGGGCTGGAGGGTCTGGGGATTCTGGATGTCTGGGGGATTGTTGGGGTGAGGGTAACAATGGGTTTGTCTTTTGAAGGGGAGTTGAGAGCCATAGCACGCTATGGCTCTACAGTTAGCATAAGCGCACGGTGAGGGATTGAATGGATTTGTATGGTGTAGGGAGAGCCATAGCACGCTATGGCTCTACAGCGAGCATAAGCGCACGGTGAGGGATTGAATGGATTTGTATGGTGTAGGGAGAGCCATAGCACGCTATGGCTCTACAGCGAGCATAAGCGCACGGTGAGGGATT
>CAVHKB010000017.1:0-19962 GCA_963636305.1 Prevotella sp. P5-108 | reverse complement strand
TGCTATGGCTCTCAACTCCCCTTCGCAGGTAAAACAATATGTTCCCCTCCAACCACACAACTCCCCTCAATCTTCCGTTATATTTGTACCCCACCACGCATATTAACTGTTAATTATTAATTGTTAATTTCGTGTATCCCCCAGAAATCCAGAATCCCCAGACCATCCAGCCAACCAAGAAAGGTCATAACACCTATGCCATACTCTGTATGTTAATTATTAATTGCTAATTAAACCTTTATGCCTAATTCATGTCAATACGGCAACGCCGTCCGTCGAAAAACGACCCCACCCTGCATATTAATTGTTAATTATTAATTGTTAATCCCCTCTCCTCCCCTTCTATTAACATTCCCGCAACTTTATCAACAAAACCATCCGTTCTCCCGCCACAAACCCTCCAACTGCCTTATTCTCACCTACTTGCAAAAAGGTAGATTATTTACAAGAAAATATCTCTTACAGCCCGCAAACCACTTCTCTACCCTTATCACGGATTATTTTCAACTTTTCTATTATAGGTATATCCTACTTTTGCGAGCAAATTATTCGAACAAAGTATGAAAAAACCTATTTCTATTATCATGCGAACAGCATTGCCTGTCCTTTTGGCAATCGTCGCCTGGGCTTGCAACCCCCACAGCGGGAACAACGACATCAAAGACGAACCCACTATCACTATCGAACTGACTGCAGTCGGAACAAATAGTGTTTCCTGTCTTGTAAACATACAATCCAAAGCCGAAGTCAACTTCGCAGGCGTACGCTATTCTCTCGTCGACTCTGAAGAATCACACGAGAAATACCTCTCGTCCGACGATCTCATCGGCGAAAACTATATCGATCTCACCAATCTCGGCAAGCATAAAACATACCGCATCATTGCCTATGCCGACATCGTAGGACAGGACAGTTTTGTTTTCTCGAACACAATAGAAGTCACAACCGGTGATCCCGTCGACCTCCAACTGATAAGCAAAACCGATAACACGATCACTTGCAAACTCATTGTCAATACACCGCTCGATGTATATACGAAAGGTTATTCTTGGAAACAGAAAAGTTCCAAAGAAGATGCAACCATCGTCTATGTCGACGACAACAACCGCGAAACGGAATTCACACTCACGGGACTGGAGAAATACCAAACCTACTCCATCACCGCTTTCTCGCTCGTCGAAGGCAACGACGCTTTCACCTACAGCGACCCGCTTGAGGTCTTCACAGGAGAAATCGACATCGATGGTGACTATATGCTTGTTTTCGAAGAGGAATTCAATGGCACAGGCGCACCCGACGCATCAATATGGAGTTTCGAAGAGGGAGAATACATACGCAACCACGAACCGCAGTTCTATAGCAAAAGCATAGAAAATGCCTACCAGGAGGGTGGATACCTCCACATCGTTGCACGCAAGAACCATACAGGCAGCGACGGCAAAACACACAACTACACTTCCGCTTCCATGACTACAAGCAAGTCCTTCGTCTGGTGTTACGGGAAGATGGAAGTCCGCGCTAAAATACCAACAGGCTCCGGACTATGGCCCGCTATATGGATGGTAGGAAACGACTATAACTGGCCCAGCAATGGAGAATTGGATGTTATGGAGTACTACCGCGAGAAAATCTTGGCAAATGCTGCCTGGGGTAGTAGCAAACAATGGACTGCTATATGGGACTCCTCATCTAAACCGATGAGTTACTTTGAGGCAAAGAACCCTAACTGGAGAAACGAATTTCACACTTGGCTCACCGTATGGGACGAAGACTATATCCGAATCTATCTTGACGACGACCTTCTTAACGAAATCGACCTCAGCAAAACATTCAACCAAGGTGGCTACAAAGGCAATACCGAGAACCCATTCCGTTACCATAAAGCAGGTTGGGGACACTATATATGGCTCAACCTCGCTCTTGGAGGCGACAACGGAGGTACCATCGACGACTCGCTGCTACCGGCTGAATACCTCGTCGACTATGTAAGAGTTTACCAGCAAAAACGCTTGCCCGAATAACTCGCAAACACACAATAAAACTATATACTAACCATTCTTAAAAACAACAAAATCATGAAAAAGAACATGTTTTGGAAGGCAGGTATCTGCCTTAGCGCTATGCTGATGAGCGTAGCAATGATTAGTTGCAATAGCAACAATCAAAACAACCCGACCGACCCTGTTAACCCTACGGATCCTACTGACCCGACTACAGTTGTCGACTTGGTTCTGTCTGCAAGCAGTGTTGATGTAGCACAAGGCGAAGATGCTACCGTCGAAATCACTTCAGGAAACGGAGGATATGTCGTTATCTCTGCCGACGAGAATGTTGCTACCGCTACCGTTGCCGGCACTACCGTCACTATTCACGGCGTAAAAGGTGGTAGCACTACCATCTCTGTCAAAGACGCTGCTAAAAAGGCAAAACCTATTGCAGTAAAAGTTTCTGCTTCAGGCGTCAATAACATCAACACCGATGTAATGTACACCATCGATGTTTTGGACTCCGAAAAAGGACAGACCAACTGGTGGCAGCCGGAGCTCACTCGCCAAGTAAAGAATACTCTCATCTGCACAAAACGCGACTTCACAAGTGGTAAACTCAACGCTGCTTCATTCGATGCAAGTGTTCTGAAAGAGTTCTTTGACCTTATCGACGATGATAATGTATTCGTTTGCGGTGGCTACATCGCTGATGGTTCAAAGCCTGACTATGGCTATGCCGCTCCTGCTCTGTTGCTCACCGACAAAGACGACCCAGCACACGAAGGCTGCAAAGTAATGACGGTCATTACTTCTAACTTGGCTGCTTACTGCTCTTGGGGTAATTATTCATCCACTGGTGGTACGGCTTACTATAACCCGACGGACGGATCTTTCACTATCGTCGATGCTAAGGGCTTCCTCGATTGGCAAGGCTCTGAAAATGAGAAGTGGTATTTTACGCTCAACCGTACATATACTCCTCAAAACTAATGTTCAACAATCTCCCTGCCCTCAAACAGGTGGGGAGATTATTTACTTTAATTGATTTTAGAAACCATGAAACGCGTTTACTTATCTATGGTAGCAGCAAGCCTCAGCCTTGCACTATTCGCTACCGATTACACGGTAAATTCATCAACTGCCGAAGACATTCAAATCACAACGGCAGGTACACACCACCTCATTGGTGACGGCACACAAAGTAAATACAAAGTTGTAGTTGCCGAAAACCTCGGTAATGTCACTATCACTTCCTCCAATGTAAAAGTATATCCCGAAACCACTAAAGGGTCGGGGTTGGACATAGGAAAAGGCTCCAATGTAACTCTCAAAATCGACGGCACCAACTACTATCAAGGCAAGAGCGGCGGTGCAGGCATACGTGTTCTTGGTACGCTCGACCTGCAATCCAACGGCAATGCGGCTGACTCGGTCTATACACAAGGCTCCGATGCGGCTGGTATAGGCGGACAAAAAAGCGATAGTGTAGGTGCAATCGTCATTACTTCAGGCAAAGTGTACTGTAAGGGTACTGGTGCAAGCGCATCGCTTGGTGCTGCCACAGGTAGTGCTTCCTATATGTCTGCTGTTACCATCAACGGCGGTTATGTAGAGGCATGGAATGACACGAAAGGTTGTGCCATAGGTTGCGGTACAAGCAACGCCAAAGGATTCGGCACAATTACTATTAACGGCGGTATAGTAAAAGCGACTACTAATGATCCCGCCGCTATCGGTACTAACTACAACATTAAAGCAGGCGGCAAAATATACATCAACGGCGGTACTATCTACGCTACTTCTGGAGGGTTTGTGGCAGATATCGGCGAAGCCTATGCTTCATCTATCGAAGAAATGGTGGTAACAGGTGGCGCAATCTATTGCTTGAAGACAGGTACTATCTCTTCCAAAGCAACAGATGCCAACGGTAATCCTCTGAAGAAATTCACTACCTCACTCAAAGGTATCAACGAGCCTACTCTTATCCAATATGGTTCTATCACAGGTACCGACTATTCGATTACACTCGGTACAAACTACGGTATCAACGACGCTTATTCACAAGCCGACGGTACTGTATGCTTCTTCATTCCAGAATACCCCGACGATGCTGTTGCAGTCATCAATACAAAGGTCATCGACCTTAACTCGGCTATCAATATAACCGAAGCAGGCTCTTACACGGCACAAGGTACAGGCACAGCCACTACCAACGGCATCAACATTGCAGCAGGATTAGGTGAAGTGTTCCTCAATATGGATAATGTGAATATCACTGCCGCTACCGCACTCAATATCGGCACTGGTACAAAGGTCATACTCACAATAAACAATGTCGAACTCAATGGCGCAGTCGTATGCAATGGCGAACTGCTTATCGACAATGCCGCACTAAAGGTAGTCGGAGACATCTCGGGTACAGGTAAACTGACCATCAATGGTGGTACTCACTACTTCAAAGGAGCAAACACAATGGCATCTGTCATCATCAATGGCGGTAACATCGAAACACGCAACGCAGCAGGTACTCCCGTTAGTTGGACAAATGTAAAGAATAGTGCAGGCACCAACCTGACATTATTTACAGCAAACTTCAACAACCAAGCCAATAAGAAGATCCTTAATGGTACTGTAACGGGTACTAACTACACCTTCGACTTGGAAACGAGTTACAATGTTGTCGATATGTACACTAACGCAACAGGCGATGTATATCTTTATATTCCATCTCCCGTTCCTGCAGATGCAGTGGCTGCTTTCAATACATTGATTACTATCTACACACAGACTGCAACCGAAATCAACATTGCTGCCGAAGGCAAATATCGCATTGTTGGCGAAGGAGACGGCAGTAGCGCACAAAACCGCACTTCCTATCCTATCAATGTAGCAGCCGACATAGCGGAAGATGTCGACATTACAATAGAAAATGTCTATATCAAACCTTCAGGCAATGGCAACGCATTCAACATAGGTGCCGGCACCAATGTAGCACTGCACTTGGTTGGTTACAACCGCTTCGATGGACGCAGCAGTTCAGCAGGTATCAATGTACTGGGTAACTTGACCATCGATGGAGAAGGCACGCTCTATTGTCAAGGCGATTACGGACCTGGCATCGGCGCAGTAAAGAGTACGCACATGGGAAACATCGTTATCAATGGGGGCGAAATCATTGCCAAAGCAGGTAACGAAGCCGCAGGTATCGGTGGTGCTAATGGCACATATATGGGCAACATCACCATCAACGGTGGTTATATAGAGGCAACCGGTGCAACATACGGACCTGCAATAGGTAGCGGTATCTATGCTAAAGGGGCTAACAACGACACCGAGAATGCTGTCATCACAATCAATGGTGGTACCGTCATGGCAAAACAAGGTGGTGGACCATGCGCAATAGGTCGTGGTACTTCTTCTTCTAAAAAGATGAATATCGTTATCAAAGGTGGTTCTATATTCACCGACGGTAAAAACATGGACCCTGCTCCTATGAACGCTATTGAAGAAGGCGACTCTGTATTCCTCTTCGAAGCACAAGAAGCAGCACATCCTATAGAGCGCGTCTATAGCGGTAAAATAGGAAACATTCAGTTAGGCGTTGAATATGGTTTGAAAGATGTATACACCGATGCTGAAGGCAAAGTATATTTCTATCTGCCACGCCAAGCAGAAGGAGTGGAAGTAGTATTGTCATTCGACTCTTCTACCGACCCCTCAACAAGCGTTGATAATGTAGAAAACAACATCCATCTGTTCACACTCGATAATGCAATCCGCATCGAAGGTGCAGAAGGTATGAATCTGACCATCTACAACCTTAACGGGCAGTTGGTTACAAGCCAACAACTCAGTGCGAACCAAACAGTTGCTCTCAACAGTGGTTTCTACTTGGTTAAAGTAGGCAACGGAGTGGCTAAAGTGGTTATCCGCTAACCAAATAATGTAGAGCAGAAGGAGAACTACACACTCTCCTTCTACTCTGCTTTGTTTAATTTCAAAACAACAAAAAAGAAACAATGAAAAAATCTATTTTAATGCTCTCAGCCGCTATTCTTGCTCTACCTGCAATGGCAGAGTACAAGGCGGAATTTAATACCGGCGAGGCTGAAACTATCAACATCACAGAAGCCGGACAATATCGTATCTACAACGAACTGTTTGAGCAGACCAATGTACCTGTCATTGTCAGCAGTAACATTGCCGACACAGTATTCATTACTATTGAAGATGTCAACATTGTTCCATCAGAAGAAGGTAGTGCCATGGTCATCGGTGAGAACTCTGTCGTAGTTCTCAATCTCGGTGGAGAAGAAACGGAAACAATTCTCATGGGCAAAACAAAAGGCTGTGGTATAGAAGCCATGGGCGATCTGATTATCAATGGCGACGAAAACAAAACACTCACTTGCACGGGTAAAGGGCGTGCAGCCGCTATCGGAACAACGGGCAGCAGTAGTGCAGCAGGCAGCATCACTATCAATGGCGGTAACATCACAGCCAAAGCAGGTAGCGAATCTGCAGGTATCGGTGCTAGTAATGCAGGACGCTTAGGAGATATCACCATCAATGGTGGATACATCATCGCAAGAGGCGATGCATATTCATCTGCAATAGGTGGCTCTTATGTCAGCAAAGGAACTGCAACAATCACTATTAACGGCGGCGTTGTAGAAGCACAAGCAGGCTACTATTGCAACAATAGTTCCATTGGCAAAGGAAACGGCACACACAGTGGAACCGTATCCGTTGTTATTCTTGGCGGCTCTGTTATAGCAAAGGGTCAAAAAGGGGAGTTGGATGGTGTAATACTTGCACCGACTAACAACAACGACGATGTTATCTTGTTTACTTATACGCTGCCCGATGCACCTGCAACACTCGTAACCGAAGGACATATCGGTAACCTGCAATTAGGTACTGACTACGGTATCAAAGATGTTTATACCGATGAAAACGGGAAACTCTATTTCTACTTGCCTGAATCTGCAAAGAACGCCGAAGTGGTTATCAATGGTGTAAAAATACAAGACGAAGGCTCTGGAGAAGAAGGTGGCGACGGCGAGGGAGAGGACCCCGAACCAGGTGACGGCGTTATCAATACCTATGGCGAAGAAACCAACATCGACATCATCAATACCGCCAATGGTATCATCATCAACAATACAACCGGCAACCTCGTTTCTATTTGCGACCTTACAGGCAAAATTGTTCTTCAAGGGACAGTCGAAAACAATCAGTCTATCGCTCTATCGCAAGGGCTGTATATTGTACGCATAGATAATGTAGGCAATTTCAAATGTATTGTTAAATAAATGACATTCCAACACATCTTTACTTGCCTGCGACAGGCAAGTAAAGATGTGTTTCGCATAAAATTAGGCAGATTCTACTATTTCTGAACTACAATGAAGAATTCTCTAACTTATACCTTGATACTTATCTTTACTTTGTCAATTGTTGGTTGTAAACACGATAAACCACGCACTGCTTTCACTCCAGGACAATTCTGGTATGACAACCAGAAACAACTAATCAACGCACATGGTGGAGGCATCCTGTTTTATAATAACATGTACTATTGGTTCGGCGAATATAAATCCGACACTACAAGTGCTGCAATGACGGGTGTAAGTTGCTACTCATCTACAGACCTGTATAACTGGAACTATGAAGGCATAGCATTAAGCGTTTCAGATGACCCTGCATCAGATATAGCCGTCGGATGTATTCTCGAACGCCCTAAAGTAATCTACAATAAAGCCAATCGCTTGTTTGTAATGTATTTCCACTTGGAACTACGAGGACAAGGCTACAATGCCGCACGAGTAGGTATTGCCGTAAGTCAGCAACCTACGGGACCCTACAACTTCTTACGCTCATATCGACCTAACCCTAATATACTACCACTAAACCTGACTCTCGACCAGACACTCAAACCTGTTGAGAAATACGAATGGTGGTCACCAGAATGGAATAATGCCGTACGCAACGGACTATTCGTAAAACGAGACCTTGCAACAGGACAAATGTCCCGCGATATGACACTCTTTGTCGACGACAACGAAAAAGCATATCATATCTATTCATCCGAAGAAAACTTAACACTACATATAGCCGAACTAACCGACGACTATCTAACACACAACGGCAACTATATCCGCGTAGAAGCCTGCGGACACAACGAAGCACCTGCTATATTCAAAAAAGACGGCAAGTACTTTATGATAACATCAGGCTGTACCGGTTGGGAACCAAACGCAGCGCGACTACTGACTGCTGACTCTATAATGGGGACATGGAAATGTCTGCCAAATCCTTGTATAGGGGACGATGCAGACCTCACTTTCCACAGTCAAAGCACATACATACTCCCTGTCAACGGCAAAAAAAATGCCTACATATTTATGGCTGACCGCTGGAAACCTGAATGTCATACACAAGGCACCTATATATGGCTGCCTGTTCAATTTCAAGACGGACTACCCTATTTGGAATGGAAAGACCAATGGGATTTAAGCGTATTCGATTGATATAACCACTTCTACACCTCACTCATAATACTCTATGAAAAAACTATCTATATCATTTTTAGCAGCAATCATCTCCTGCCTGTCCTATGCTCAAGTGGATACCGAGTTCTGGTTTGCATGCCCCGACTTGTCTGCCATACACTTCGAGTCGTGCATACGCTTATGTATTACCACATTCGACCAACCCGCCACTGTAACTATCACACAACCGGCTAATCCCTCTTTTGCAACAATCACCGAAACTATTGCTGCTAATAACTATAAAAACATCTCTTTGTCGTCATTGCTCAACAAGGTGGAAACCACGCCTGGCGCAATACGGAAAACAGGATTGCTCATTCAATCTACATCACAAGTCACTGCCTACTATGCAAACTATTGCGACAATAGCGAGATATACTCCCTCAAAGGACGCAATGCTTTGGGAACAGATTTCGTCATTCCAACGCAATATAGTTATGCCAACAGCGACCAATACGGAGGAAGTTCATCTGTTGAAATCGTAGCGACACAAGATGACACCGAAGTAACCATCACACCAAGTCACGCTTGCGTAGGCTATGCTGCAAACAAGACATTTACTATTACACTGAATCGTGGCGAATCATTTGCACTACGAGCCAAATCAATGACTGCATTAGGTCACTTGTTCAATACACGCATCAAATCCACTAAACCCATTGCCGTCAACTATACCGACGATTCAGTAGAAGGACCTGGAGTTGACCTTATCGGCGACCAGTTGGTCCCTATTGAACTCGCAGGACAGAAATATATAGCCATACGCTATGCCGGTTCGGTAGAAGAACTCTATTTCTTCCCCACAACAGAAGACTCTACCCACATCTACGCCAATGGTACATTGGTGGACTATATCGCTGGTAATGCCGATGTTACCAAAGCAGGAAAAGCCAAGTTTACATTGCCGACAGGCGCAACATACATCACTGCCGACAATCCAATCATCGTATTGCAACTGACCAGTAATGGAACAGAACCTGGCAGTGCAATCCTGCCACCCATCGAATGTACAGGGTCCGACGAAATAGCCTATAAATTCACACAATCATCAGGGGCTTCACTCAGTATCGTTACCAAAACAGAATATACCGATGGCTTTACGGTCAATGGACAAGCATACCTGATGCCTAAAGAATACTTCACACCTGTACCCGCTGCACCTGAATGGTCCTACACCTATAAACCTGCCCCTAATGCGTCGCAGATACTACGCGTAAAAAATAGCAAAGGTATATTCCACATGGCGGTCATCGATAACCCGGGTACAACCTGTTCTCTTGGTTATTTCTCTAATTTCAACACAGTACCTCTGGGCATAGGCAGCGACAAGCAATACTATCTCGATGGCAACGATTTGCATCTGAGTATTCAGAACCCCGACGAGTTTACCGATATTGAATGGTGGGGACCCAATGGATTTCACTCAACCGATGTATCTCCTGTCATTACCAATGTCACAGAAGCCAATGCCGGTACTTATGTAGTAACCGCTCACCATAAAGAAGGATGCCAAACATCTCCCGACACCATACGGGTGAGTATCTATAAACCTCGCAACCACTATGTCAGTGTATGCTATGGCAATACCGACTCCATCGAAGCAGAAGGTGTCGGACCTTACAAATGGATACCCTCCACCCTACCCAATGAAAAGAAAGTACCAGTCAACTCCACCAAAGATGGCATCTATATCGTAGAAAGTCACAAACTTGGTGTCAACCGAGTGGGCAACACTTCCTTCAGCAACAATAGTTGCCAACCTGGAGATATCCTTTGGCAGGAAAGCGTCATCAATGTTACTACCGATGTAGAGAACGCCATCTCTGGTATGTTCTATACACCCGATAGTCTGACTGCGCCCACGCTCTACTATACCATCAACGATGTCCGCGTAGGAGAACCGTTCACACCTTCATCCAACGGCACATTGGCAGAGTTTGCCTGGACACCCGATGCCAACACTGTAACCCTGAAAATCGTAGCAGAAGCCACTTCTGCACCCAACGCAACCGTAAGCGTAAACGATTTGTCCTTTGCACCTGTTTATGCCGTCACCGACTCATTCTTTGTAACCGTACGCGACTCTCTCACTCCGACAATCATCGGCGACCAATACATCTGTTCGGGTAAAGCAGTAGTAAGTGTCGATGGTGACTACGATACATACTTGTGGAGCAATGGTGCTGACACAAAAACAACCACCTACAACGCTTTCGGTGCCATCTGGGTACAAGTCAACAAAGACGACTGTCACGGTACCGGTTATGCAGAGATACTTAATCCTGCATCACTGTCTATCCAACTCGACCCTCTACCCAAAATATGTCATGGCGACGACACACTGACCGTAACCTATCAATTAGGCTCGGGAGAAGTGGCATCCTACGATATTCTGTTCGACCAACATGCACAATCTGTCGGATTCTCGGATTTGCGAAACCAGTTGCCGAACGGAACAGACTTTAACATCGCCATTCCCGCTGACGCACCGGCTGACATCTACAATGCACGCTTGGCGTTCTTAGACCCTATCTGTCAAGACACTTCGGCACTGCCTATCGAAATAGCACTTCGTTACAACCAAACCATAGCACAACGATGGAACGATGTATTGGGTATTCGAAATGCAGAATACAACGACGGAGGAGCAACTTTTACGGCCTACCAGTGGTACAAAAACGACGAACCTATCTCAGGAGAAACACGCTCATATCTCTATATAGCCGATGGGATACTCGATACAACCGACATCTACTCCTGCTTGCTTACACGCGAAGATGGTACACAATTGTTCACTTGCGACTATTCGCCCGTGTTCGACAACAAAGCCGACAACCCTATCCTGCTCGGGTCTTCCAACAATCTTGCACCACAAGAGCAGATACAAGTCAGAAACATCGTCTCTACGGCAACCGCAACGGTTTATAATATCTTTGGTTCAGTCGTCACAACAACATCGCTCACAACCCTTAATAACACACTCTATGCACCATCTGTAGCAGGCATCTACTTCCTGCGTATTGAAAGCAAAGATGCAGACACCACCCCAACGACATTCAAACTGATTGTACGCTAAACACTACTATGAAAAAAACACTGCTATTCATACTGGCTATATGTCTGTTCTGCCCTTGTCTGCTGGCACAAAAGGATACCGAATTCTGGTTTGCCTGTCCTAATATAGTGAACGGCACAGGAGCGCATTCCGACAATCACATGAAGTTGTGTTTCATCTCCTACGATGAACCCACTCTCATTCGTATTGAACAGCCCGCAGCAGACCCGTCGGCGTTCTACTACTTCCCAACGCAGACCATTCTCATGCAGCCTAACCAACTCACTCAATTCGACCTCACACCCTACAAGAACTACCTCAAAGACAACCTGGGAGGAGTGAAGCCTTACGGACTCTACATCAGCGCAGACCATGAGATAATGGCATATTTCATCAATACAAGCGACGACTGCGAGGCTTATACACTCAAAGGGAAAAATGCCTTAGGCACGGAGTTCGTCGTGCCTATGCAGTACGACTTCTCCAATAGTTATAGCGGACACAACTTCATCGAGATTGTGGCAACCGAAGATAACACCGATGTCACCATACAACTGATGTCGGGTATAACCGTACAGAATGTCACACCCGATGCGCAGAATCAGATACATCTCACTCTACAGAAAGGCTATATCTATTCCATGCGTTCTACAAGCGACGACGGTTCCAAACACCTGCACAACACACGCATCTCCTCTAACAAACCCATTGCCGTCAACACCACCGACGACGGAGTCTCGCCTGGCGACCTTATGGGCGACCAAATACTGCCCGTCAACATGTTGGGTACAAAGTATATCGCCGTCAAAAACGATGGACAGACCGAGTATCTCTACTTCTTCGCAACAGAAGACGACACCCATATCACCGTCTATTCCGGTTCTTCCAAAGGACCTGTGGAAAAGAACTACACACTCAATGTGGGGCAATCAGGAGCCAAAATATCGCGTTACACCTTCTCTCAAAAGAAAATCGATGCCAAATATAAGGCGGTTTACATCGAGGCAGACAAACCTATCGTGGTCTTCCAAATGACAGGAGAAGAACCTGCAGGAGCCATTCTCCCCCAATTGGAATGTACTGGCTCCAAAGAAGTGGCGTTCCAGTCTGTTTTAGACAAAGTGTGGGCGGATATCATCGTGAAAGCCGACTATGTCGATGGCTTCCAGGTAAACAACGACCCCACCGTACTCACGGCTGCCGATTTCGATACTGTTCCCGGCACCAACAAACGCTGGTATTGGGCAAGAAAAGAGTTTGTACCCAATGCCGTTCTTCGGGTGAAGAACACCAAAGGGTTCTTCCACTTGGGTATGTACGATATGCGAGGGAACTCAAGTTCATTAGCCTATTTCTCCGATTTTAAGGGGGCAGAACTGAACGCCTCCTCCATGCAAGGCTACTACCTCAGTAGCGATACCCTGCTCTTGTCGCTCTACGACCACAACTCCTACACCAATGTCGTATGGAGCCGACCCGACGGCACCGTCTATTATGGGGACTCTCTCAAAATACCGAACCCTAAACCAAGCGATGCCGGATTCTACTATGTCACTGCCGAACATGTGGACGGGTGTACCTTGTCCGGCGGGTCGTTGGTGGTCACCAATGTGTTCAACCCTACCCGAAGCGACTACACCAATTGCGCAGGAGAGGAAATCACACTCACCAACAATTTCGGCTACGCACCATTCTCCTGGTCAAATTCTACCGCCACCACACAATCTCTCACGGTCAGTCCTAACGACACCACAAGGTATCTCACCACCAGTCAGCAGGCAGGGCATACCATTGTCTATAATGGCGATTTCCAGTACGATACACTCAACTTCCAATCAGGATACATTTACACGCCTGCTCCACTCACTGCTGCCGAACAGTTCTGTATTGTCAACAACGCACACGATGCCGACTCCCGACTCAAAAACTTGCCCGACCATACTCTCGGCAACGGACAAGGGAAACAATTGGTAGCCCTCTGTTCCGACAAAGCAGGAGTGACAATATGGAGCAAGGAACTGAATGTACTGCCAAACACCTCCTATATGCTCTCTGTCTGGTCTGCCAATCCACGGGAAAACGGAGCAAACGCACAACTGTCACTGCAAATCGACGGACAAGTCATAGGGAACACTTTCTCCCCTGCCTCATCGGTCTGGACGGAATATACCCAGCAATGGCAAGGTACAACCAAAGAAAAAGTAACACTTTCCATACATGCCGTATCGGGAACAGCCAACAACTCATATATTGCTCTCGACGACATCTCATTGACCCCCCTGTTCACCATCACCGACACAATGCAGGTGAATGTACTGCCGTTGCCGCGACCTCAACTGTCAGGCGACCCCTATCTCTGCAACGGTACGGCTTCATTGCAGACCGACAGCATTTTTGCTACATACCAATGGACCGATGCAAAGGGAAACATCATCAGCAACCGTCCATCCGCCGTCATTACACAATCGGGTACCTACACACTGCAAGTAACCGACCCCAACACGTCCTGCATAGGAGATACCGTGTTCCAAATGGACGACGGAGTAGTCATCTCCACCCTACTGCACGAACTGCCCATAATCTGTTCCGACCAGACTGAAGTCGCCATCCCTTACGAAGTATTGGCGGGTTCTCTCGGTCATGTAGCCGTCGAATTCGACAACAAAGCCATACAGGCAGGTTTCAGCAACGAGAGTGACCTCAGTTTCTCCGACAATGAGGTCTTTGTTCCTATCCCACACAAAATACGACCCAACAACTACTCTCTCAAATTGCAGTTCTTTGGCGACAGCGATTGTGGGGGACAGCAACTCACGGAACAGGACTTTACTATACGCTACGCAGCAGAACAAGTCATGCGACAGAAGTGGGACGATGTCATTGCACTCTACGATGCAGACCATAACGGCGGATACACTTTCACAAACTATCAGTGGTACAAGAACGGACAACCGCTCGCAGGAGAGACGCAGTCGTTCCTTTACTTGAGCCAAACATCCTTGTCGCCCGACGATGCCTACTCGTGTCTGCTCACTCGCGACGACGGAGTAACCCTCTTCTCTTGCGATTTCATACCCGGCACACAGCAACGAAGCAACATCCCCTCTATCCTTCCTGCAGCAACAACTTTGAGTCTCAATCTGACAGAACAAACAGTGGCTGCATTCTATACACTCTGTGGCGAAATCATCGCACAGCAAGAGTTATCGTCCTGCAACAACCAACTGACCATACCCGCTGCAAAAGGCTTCTACCTTCTACAACTCAAGTCTGATAATACGAATATAACACATAAAATACTCATCAACTAATGAAACGCATTAGTATATACATACTCACTGCTCTCGGCATACTGTCGCTCACCCTGCCTGTCAAGGCACAGAACAAAACACAAGACCAACCTCAAAAAGTGGTACCTATTCACCGCTTCGGAGTAAGCCCCGCAATTGGCTATGCGGCTATCCTGAACAACACGCCCGATGCACATCTCATAGGAGGCTGTGGCGTCGGACTTGGGCTGAACTATGAGTTACAATACAAACGCTTCCTCTTCCAAACAGGAGTCGGTTTCGACTTCCTCAACTCTGTAACACGACTCAACGATTTCTCGCGTACCCGTCCCATGCTCGAACCTTACTCCACTATGGACTATCAATACGACTTCCAACGCTATCGCGATATACAAAACATGGGCAACCTGTCCCTCCCCGTCCTCTTTGGTGCCGAATTTGGGAAGGTGTTCTTTCTTGCAGGGGCAAAACTCTCTTACCCCGTCATTGGAAACGGCAAGGCGAAAACCAATCTCACCATCACGGCTATCGACCAGGAGTTTATCGACCCCATGCAGAATATGCCCAACCATCACCTCACCGACTATAAACTGTCAGGCAACAACAAGATTGCCTACAATTTCAATACCTCGCTCGTAGCAGAGGTGGGCATCAACCTCGACCAATGGTTAGCCTATAAACCCAAACGCAAACGCGGACAACGCAATCGCAAAAAGACTTTCAAAGAATGTCTGCACTATCGCGCAAGCCTCTTTGCTGAATATGGACTGCTGAACAGCAACAATTTCGCAAGCAACCAACCCGCCAACGGAGAGTGGCTCACTTTTGCACAAGAAGGTGTCGATGCCAACCTCTCGGCAAGTGCTGTCGCTTCGCAAAGCGAAAAACTGAACCCCCTCTTCGTCGGGGCAAAGTTTACTATACAATACGAGGTTCAGCCACCTGTCAAGAAGAAGAAACCGGCTCCTCGTCCGCAAACCAAACCGCAAAGCAAACCCAAACCCAAGCCGCAGCCCAAGCCTGTACCACCCCAACCTAAAATGGTCTTCCTCGTCTTAGACGCCAAAACTTTGCAGCCGGTTGCAGCCACGGTCGAGATTTATTCCGCCTCCGACGAACTGCTCTACAAGAAACAAATGCAGGAGCCTGCTCCGTGCCTGACACAACTGACCCCCGACACCTACAATGCCTACATCACCGCTACCGGCTACCTGCCCTATTCCGAAGACTTCGTCTTTGCTGCCGATACGGTCAAACTCTTGCTGCAACCTGCCGAGCAGGGAACCAAAGTCGTACTGCGGAACCTCTTCTTTGCAACCAACAAGACCAAAATACTCCCTGACTCCGAACAAGCATTGGACGACCTTACGCAATTCATGCTCCAGAACCCCGAAGTGCGTATCCGCATCATCGGACACACCGATAGCGTAGGCAAAGCCGACGCCAACCAACGACTTTCCGAAGGACGCGCCAACTCTGTGCGTAACGAACTGCTAAACCGAGGCATCACACCCGACAGAGTAGAGGCTGTAGGAAAAGGGCAATCCGAACCTATCGACACCAACGACACCGAACAAGGAAGACAAAACAACCGACGGGTCGAATTCGTAATACTGTAAAAGCAAAGCGCATCCTCCCATGAAAAAGCAAGCCTGTTTCATGCTGTCCCTTTGCGGTCTGCTGCTCTTGTCCTGCCAATCGGCTACGCAACAAGAACCCGAACCACAGCAAACCGAACAACATCTGCTCACAGGCTTCATGCTGCGAAAAACCGACAACCCCGCTCTGTCTAAGGATATCGTTTTCAACTACGACACTGCCACGCAGACTTACTACTGCCACACTCAAGCGTTCATCGACTCCATACATTGCCTCATACCCACTTTCTTTGCCGACGGGAATGCATTCGTCAATGGAGAAGAAGTCATTCCTTGCATCACACCGCAAGACTTCTCCATACGACCCATCACCTACCAAATACGCAAAGGAAACCTCTATCGCAACTACACCGTCGAACTGCGTTGCCCGCAAAGTACGGGACTGCCAGTACTCGATATTCAAACCGCAAACGGCAAAGAAATTACCAGCAAGACCGAATACAGCGATGCTTCCGTTGCTATCTACACACAAGGTTCAGCCTCGCCCTATCTCAAGCAGCAGGCAAGCATAAGGGGACGAGGCAACTCCACCTGGTGGTATCCGAAGAAGCCTTATCGTCTCAAGTTAGACAAGAAAGCACCGCTCTTTGGCATGCAGTCAGCCAAAACATGGGTACTCCTGGCAAACGCCATCGACCCTACACTGCTCTGCAATACCGTCGCACTCGAAATGGCGAAACGAATGGACTTCCCCTATGTCAACCATACACAAGCCGTCGAACTCTTCGTCAATCGGAAGTACTGTGGCTCCTATGTCCTCACCGAAGCCATTCAGGTCAAGAAAAACAGAGTCGAGGTCGATACGCTATCGGGAGGCTTTCTCACCGAGTTCGATACCAACTACGACGAAGCCTACAAAACACACTCACGCTACTTCCGCCTCCCCGTCATGATGAAAGCACCCGAAAGCGAAGAAGGACTCAACAACGCTGTCAATACGGTGAACGAACTCGAGAAAGTGCTGCAACGAGGCAACTTCTCCTATTCCGACTACTATCAGATTGTCGATGTCGTATCTGTCATCCGCTATATGCTGCTCAACGAACTCTGTAAAAACGGCGAAGTATGTCACCCAAAGTCAGTGTTCGCCTACCGAGAAAACAGCAACGACCTCCTGCACTTCGGACCACCTTGGGACTTCGACTGGGCGTATGGCTACACAGGAGCCAACTTCCACTATTTTACCTACCCCCAACAACTCATGTTCCAGCCCGACAACAACAACGAACCCGGTAGCAAACTCTTCGGAGCATTCCTCAACGACCCCTCGTTCTGCATTCTTATGGCTGCCTGGTGGAACGAATACAAACCCCGACTCAACGACATAGACCAGTTCATCTACCAACAAGGCGAAATCCTGCGCTATTCGCAACAGGAAAACGCCATTCGCTGGGAACAAGAGAACCTACAATACGAGACCTACCTGATTCTAATGGCTGACTTCCTTCAGCAACGGATGGAAGCAATCTCTAAAGCACTTTCCACCTATGAATAAACTCACTACCCTGCTCCTCGCCGCAGGCTTGCTCTGCGCTGCCACCTGCACACAGGCTGCCGCACCCGCACAACTCACCAACCTGCCTACTGTCTATCTCTACACCGACAATCAGGCAGCCATCAGTCACGACACCTATACCGACGGCACTATAACCGTAGTCGATGCCGCACACCCCGACCATTGCATGACCAACCAACCCGTACAGATCAAAGGACGAGGGAACTCCACATGGAACATGGCAAAGAAACCCTATAGCATCCAACTGAGTACCCCCTCCAACTTCCTCGGATGCCCCGCCAATGCCACCAAGTGGGAATTCATTGCCAACTATGCCGACAAATCTATGCTGCGTGGCGCAACCGCATTTCACCTCTCCCAATGGATAGGACTGGAGTTCTCTCCCGCTACCGCTTTTGCCGATGTCTATCTCAACGACGAATACATAGGGAACTACCACATCACCGACCACATGGAGATTGCACCCGACCGTGTTCCCGTTGAGACACAAGATGCTACTACCTCCGACAATATAACCGGTGGCTATTTCCTTGAGGTGGACGGTTGGGCGTCTTCCGAACCCCACTACTTCAACACCAACAAGGATATGCCCGTCACTATACACTACCCCGAGAACATATCCGCTAAACAAACACGCTACATCAAAGGCATCGTACAAGGATTCGAGAATAAACTGTTTTCCACCTCCTTCGACGACCCGCAGAACGGCTATCGCTCCGTCGTCGATACCACCTCTCTCATCAAATGGTATGTCGCTATCGAGTTAGTCGGAAACCCTGACGCGTTCTGGAGTACTTTCTTCTACAAAAAACGCGACAACACACACCTGTTCTGGGGACCAATGTGGGACTACGATATCGCTTTCAACAACGATAATCGGCTGGGCGATGCAACACAAAAGGTCATGCGTGACGATGCCCATAACCCAAAAACATGGATTCAGCAGTTGTGGAAAGACAAATGGTTTCGCCACGCTGCCAACATCTGCCTCAAACAATGGATTGCCGATGGCGTCGAAACCGAACTCTGCAACTACATCGATAGCATGGCACTCGTGCTTGACGCCTCACAAGCCAAAAACTACGAACGGTGGAATGTACTCTCCACTCGCGTCTACAGGGAAGTCAACCTCTACAGTACTTACCAAGAGTATGTCGATTACCTCAAGTCCTATATACATCAGCGTATCATTTTCTTAAACGACAATTTCTCCGAGCAAGACCCCTACTCCGACATCACTGCCACGCAGCCCGCAAAGGCGGACCTGTTCCACTATTCCGCCGCAACGCATTCGCTCTGCTTCCCTACCGCCAAACAACGCCTCATCACCATCTATGCTGCCAA
The DNA here is from genome assembly GCA_963636305.1 of Prevotella sp. P5-108. Taxonomy (GTDB): domain Bacteria; phylum Bacteroidota; class Bacteroidia; order Bacteroidales; family Paludibacteraceae; genus Colicola. Next base: position 557 of record CAVHKB010000017.1, on the reverse strand, counting down.
CGGCATACAACTGCACACACTGTCCGCCTACAATAACAATGTCGCACTCCCCCAACTCCCTCAAGGCGTCTATATCATACACGCCGACAATCAAAGCATCAAAATCACCCTCTAACCACAACATCCTAACTCTCCACCCACAACTTCCTAACCCTTTCCCCACACCATACAAATCCATTCAACCCTCCACCATGCGCTTATGCCAACTGTAGAGCCATAGCGTGCTATGGCTCTCAAATCTCTTTCGCAGATAGAACAATATGTTCCCCTCCAACGATACTTTGCCTGTCAACCCTCCACCATGCGCTTATGCCCGCTGTAGAGCCATAGCGTGCTATGGCTCTCGGCGTGGCTTCTTGCGTGGTAATATAAACGACCATTCCCTGCATATTAACTATTAATTATTAATTGTTAATTAATTGCTCGCTGTAGAGCCATAGCGTGCTATGGCTCTCAACTCCACTTCGCAGAAAGAACCTTCTGTTTCCCTCAAAACTCTGTTACCCCCTCAACCCGACAACGCATGTTAATTGTTAATTGTTAATTATTAATTGTTA
>CAVHKB010000016.1:0-20041 GCA_963636305.1 Prevotella sp. P5-108 | reverse complement strand
TTTTTCTTTGCCGACGAGGATTGGAAAGGCGAGAATAAGGTGTGGGAATATATGAATATGCGATAAGGAATATCTATTGGGGAATAGCAAGCGGTGGTCTGACAAAGGCTGCCGCTTACTTTTTTACACTTACCGCAACGAGTACATAGTAATAGCCGTAACTTTGCCCAATAAAAAACATAAGCTTTATGGAAAATCAAAATCAAAAAGGCGGCTATGCAGGAGAGCTGTATCGCCGATTACCGGATGGTAGTTTTGCGAGAGTTCAAACCCCTACCTACTTGGAGGAAAAAGATTATAGCGGGGTACGGGAAATGAATGAAGATGAGCTGAAAGACTTCGAACAGCGGTATGCGGATTATGACTTTGAGCGGCTGCCCGAAGGAGAGAGCCCGGCTAATGGCGATTTTGTGATAGACCACGATGAAGATGGCACGCCGTATCATGTCAGCCACATCACCAAGACCGATGGAGATGGTCGCTACTATGGTAATTGGCGTGAAGGCGGCGTTATGATGCCGGAGCAGGATATCTATCCCGACAAAAAGCAGACCTACTATCGTCGCAGAGCATCCGAAAGCGCAGCACAGAATGAAGAGAGCGGTAATAATAAATACGGCGAGCAGTTGCCTGACAAGAAAAGACCCGATGGCACCCAATTGGATTATGGCACATTGAATTTTCTCAATAATGTGAAAAAGCGATAACTATGACTGAGCAGCACTCTTTTATATATCGGATGGATGCGCTGAAACAAGAGGTGGAAAAGCGCACCTCGTACTTGGGACGGATGCGGTCTGCCGAAGGGCAGGCTCACCTCTTGGAGCGTGTCGCACTGACCGATGGCGAGACGTTCCTCTCCGACGAATACCTACAAGAGGCTGCTGCGGAGACCTACGATTGGATAAAAGCCTTCGGCAGGGGCGTAGAACACGCCTTTGAGTTCTTTCCCGACGGGAACATAACGGCAATAAGCGAACACTTCGGAGCGGGTATTATGCAGCCAAACGGACTGAAGACACAGCAACTCTGCTTGCCGCTGACACAAGGAATGTACACCATCGGGAAACAGCATTCGGCAGGTATCTATATTTACTCCATCCCATTGACAGGCTACAGCATAGCGGTCGGCACGGCAAAGACCGTGAAATACCGTATCACGACCCGCTACACAATGGCGATACCGAACACACCCTTCTCGGAACAGCGTACCCAACAGACCGAGACGACACAAAGCGGGAACAGTCAATTGGTGAAATACGAGAACACCATTCCGTTTGAGAGCAACGGCTTGGGGAATGTCGTGCCGACAAGTATCGACCAAATAGACATCGAGATAATCGGTTTTGTGCCTGCTCTCACGATACAGAGGGGCGAATATGTCGCCTACACGGATGAGGCGGGCATTACTCGCTATGGAGTAGCGACAGAGCCAACGCAATATGACGGCTACTCGTTGCCGAAGTGCATATGGTATGACGAGGACATACGCAATGCCGTGGTCTATACGCTTGCTATCCCCAATTGGCAGGAAGAGAATACATTGCGAAAGGTGAAAAACGACCTCAAAGAGGCGTTGGTGAACTATGTGATATGGCGTTGGTATGAAACGGTGTTGCCAACGGAAGCCGATACCTACTATGCCAAATGGGAGGAGAAAGCGCACGGCGCACAGTTGGGGCTGAACACCGAGAAACGAGTATTGCAACGCAGAGCCGTATGGCTATAGTCTAATTAGGAATTAGGAGTTATGCAGCAGGAAGGCGAAGATAAACAAATTGCGCTACGAGGTATAGAGCGTGCCGCCAAGAGTACTATCTCTGCGGATGGAGCGATGAACGAGGTTATCGGCATGATAGCCCGCAACAACAGTTATGTACCCTATTCGCCGACCGATACGGGGCTGAACAGAGCCAACGACATCAAGATGATACGCATCCACCACACCTCGACAGGGGACAATGTGATAGTGGTGCGTTCCGAGAACAGTCTTACGGGCGACGGCAAGCACTACAAGATACAATACTCCGACAAAACGCAATATAACGACAACGGGTATTGCTCATATACGCTGACCACGATACAACGGACCGTATCGAAAAAAGCCGCTGCTGTTGCCTCTACCGAAAGTGCTATTAGCACAACTGCCACGGAAGAAACCACCCCTGTATATAGCGAAGGTAGTGTGGCACTCTATACCGATGTGCGCAATATCGTGTTCATCGGTAACCGAATGATAATCGAAACCGACAACGGTATAGAATACTTCCTATGGGAAAATGGTGCTTATACCCGACAGACAGGCGGTGAGAATGTGAATAACTATGTGCTGCCAACCGTGGAATTCAAAGTGGAAGCAGGTATATTGGGACAAGACGGGGTGAAGCATAAATTTGCACAGACCGTACGGGTAGAAGATACCTACGATACGGAAAAGGAAACGCCGAAAAAAGGGTTAGCCAATCCCAAGGGCGAAGCAGAATACGCCCGCAGCACGAAAAACATGGGCAGCGATGCCTTGGCTCTGATAAGCAGTATTCAATACAACGGCGGAATAACAGGGTATGTGTTGATAACGGCAGCGTACCACCTAAAGGCATCGGCAGGGAAGGATAATGAATATATCCCTGCCGGTCCTATTGTGCTAATGGGTGCACCGACAATGGAACAGAAAAAAGGGGAAGTGGTATCGGCAAGCACCGAACAATATGGGAATAGGGAAATCGAACTGCCTAATAGAGATAACAATGCTTATATGATTGATGTATTTGATTATGCATCATCTATTACAAAATATTGCATCAGTGAATTTGATACTGCCTCGTATGCAAGGGAACAAATAAGCGGTATTAGTAGTCAAAAGGCTTGTAGCGAAGCATTGAATGAAGCGGAGTCGACCGGAACATCAAGTGAAGAGGGGTCGGATTACAATACTATTCAGTACGATAACGATGATAAGTTGGTCGGAAGCAAAAACACTACTCTGCGAAAGGCTGCGAAAATCAACGGGAAATATATGGCGCAGCAAGGGTTTTATACAAGAGGGGATGATATGTGGCTGCCTGAAAGTTCCAAAGAAACCATCAACACTCCCGCTCTTTTCGGCTGCAAATACGGAACATACTATCATCCTAAAAGAACAGGTACGGATGACAGTGGCGCTACAAATAAGGGTTTTCGTATTCTGCGAGGAACGGGGAATGTATTGAGTATCAAAATAAACAGTAAAATTGATGACAAATACAATGACGAGATAGACAAGTTGGTGGTGTTTATGTCGCCTATCATCTCGCCGTTTGTTACGGACACGAATGGGCAGGACATAAAAATGGTCAGCACCTTACCCAAAGAATACAACACTTTCAAAGGGTTTTTCTTCGATGAGAGTTCGTGCAACGGAAACTGGATGCGCCGTCGTTCTTCCTGTGGAGGCGGCTTTATCCCGCAGATGAAAAGCGACAAGAAACTGCGGGAGGAGATAAACAACATAGCAAGCCTTTACGCTGTGCATGAAATATCCTACAGCGACCTGCAAAAAGAGGTTGGTGATTGGAAGGAAATACAATTCGGTGCAGGGGAACTCATCACAGAGAATATCGTTGAACAGACGGCTATCAATCTGTCCGACCTATACAAAGTAGATATTATCAAAGGGCATATATTCGGCTACAACGAGCGACTGCACATCTACGATTATACGAAATCTACTATACAGCGGGTGCAATATAAGGGATTGAGTTACTACGGCTCTATCGGTGTAGGTCAGTACGGTGCAGGAACGGCAGGCACTTTCCACTTTGCCGTGATGGTAACGGACAAAAACAAGAGTAAGGTAGTGGCTACTTTCGATAGTATATACCCAGCCATCAACCCGCTGTTGTCGTACCCCGATACGGATGCGACCAACATACGAGTGATAAAATACTATCAGCAGGGGACTAAGTACTATCTCGGTTACAAAGATTTTACCCCCGAAAAATTCAAGACCACTATCTCTACCTACTATGTGAATGGCGACTTGAGCCCTATCAATATTGCCGTGCAGGAGGTAACGCAGCGAGAGTACGACAATGCCGTACCCGAAGAACTGTTAGAGCAAGACTCGCAAACTTATGGCAGAAACGAGATACGGGTATCTGGTACAGGCGACACGATATTCAAGTCCGACAAGAACTACAAGGTAGGCAACGGAGAGATAATAGGATTGGCACGGCTGACGATGAGCCTGAGCCAAGACAACTACGGGCGTTTCCCATTGCTGATATTCACCACCGACGGCATCTACACCTTAGAGGTGGATAGCACGGGTGCACACGCCTATACCGAGCAAGCCCCGTTGAGCCGTGTGATATGCACGAATAAGAACAGCATCTGCGAATTGGATGACGCTGTCCTCTTTGCCACCGAATACGGGCTGATGCTTGCCACGACTGCGGGTGTGAAAGCCTTTGCGCCGCAAGTAAACGGAAAGCCGAACAATACGCCCGATGACAAAAAAGGGCTGACGATGTATAAGAACGCCGTAGCCCACGAGAAGATAGTGGAACTGACGGACAGTATCTCGCAGGAGGATTTTGTCGAGTATATCCAAGCCAATGATACATACATCCGCTATCTGCACGCCATCAACTCGGTGGTGATATACAACCCGACCAAGACTTACTCGTACATTATTGACTTGCAAACGATAGTATGCACCAAGATAGAGCAGCAGATACGGCTTGACGACAACGACTTTCCGAAACAGACTTTCTACATCCAACCGAAAGTACAGACGGAGATAGTGCAAGTGCGCTACACGACCAACAGCCAAAAGGTAACGACCTCGGAACGGATATACATCGAGGATGCCATTGCCGAGATAGATGTAGAGGCACTATTGAAGACCTATTTTACGAATAGCATTTTACAGCAACTCGAGGATTTGAGTGATGAAAACGCAGATAAGTGGTTGGAGAATGGGGAGATGCTGACAGGGAATAGAGAGTGGTACGACTACTGCGAGGAGCAAGATGAGGATTGGTTTGAGGAGAACTACCAAAAGGACAAGGCAACAGTCCTTCAGGAAATAGACGATGAGACCACTCGCTTGGAAGATATGGATGACCAATATACCGCCAAAGATGAAGCCATACGAGAAGCGAGAAGGGATTTTACAAATGAGACAGCAGGAGCAGACAAAAAGATTGATGCACTCGGCATAAAGAGCCTGACCACTTTGTACAAAGAGGAGGCGGAAGGTAAGGCGGACTATACCACTCTGCGTGAGAACCTGCGTCAAGAGGAGATAGCCAAGCAGTATGGCGTGGTAAATACGGCTACTTTGGACTTCCCTGTAGGCACAACCACGCTGACCAAGCAGGCAGACGGAACATGGAAATACGGCAATAGCACTGTGGCGAGCCAACGACTGACGGAGTTGGGACTGACTCCTGCCACGGTAATGGTAACGGGCGACCAATACATCATCACCACGACCAACAAGAACTATCCCGCCGTGCAGTTTGACTACTACACGGGGAGCGATAGCACGCAATGCCTGCTGCAAAGCCGACCCATCAAACTCGATAGCCAATATATGAAAGCGGCGTATCGTGTGGTGGTACGGGGTACATTCGGCAAGACGGAAGGATTTACCATAACGAGCAAGCAGCACAACACATTCACAGTGGTAGATAAGGACAAACTGCTCCAGTGCTGTATGAAGCAGTCGCTGACTTTCTACTACAAAGAGGTAACCACCGTTGTGAAACCGACCACAGAAGACGGAGAAAGCACGGAGGTGAAGAAATGGAAGTGGGTGGATGCCGACGACAAAGAGGTAACGCTCAAGAACTACGGTATCGTACAGAAAACGACCATCCCAAAGAAACAGGACACACTGACGATAACACTCGACCAACACTATGCGGGGCTATATGTATTCGGCAGTTTGGACGGCGAGCATTGGATGCCGATAGGCGGCACGGAGAAACTGCTCTCGTACAACCGCTTCCACGACTTGGGTTGCCGCACGCACCGAGTGAGTGTGCGCTACCTGATGGTGGTGTTTGCGGGCAATCTTGACACCGACTGCCACATAGACAACATCGAGATAACCGATGAAACACGATACAACAACAAACTAAAATAGGAGGACTGCTCTGTATTAACAGCGAGTATCATAGGGGCTGTGATAGCGGGTGTAACGGCACTGACAAGTGCGGGTATGGCGGCGAAGAGTGCCAAAGATGCCAAAGACACCGAGATGAAGAACGCCCAAGAAAACCAAAAACAGAAGAACCAAGACGAGGCGATATTCAATCGTCAGTATTACCAAGACATGACGGAACGCTCGGAGGTGCAGAATATGCTGCGCAAACTCCGTGAGCAGCAAGCCGAGCAGCGTGGTGCAAACGAGGCTCGTGCTGCCGTACTCGGCACTACCGAAGAGCAGAACATCGCCTCGCAGGACAGCCTGAACAAGAGTTATGCCGACTCGATAGCCGAGATAACGAGCAACGCCTCGACACTGAAGGACTCGTACCTGAAAGACTATCAGAACAACCTGCATACCTACTACGACAAAGTGCGTGATAGCAATACGAAACTCTCGCAGATGCAGCAAAGCCAAAGCAACCAATGGGGGCAGGCGGCAACGAACGCTTTCCAAGCGGCAGGCTCTTTCGCTGGTATTGCCGCAGGGGCAGCAGAAGGAACTGTCCCGACCGGTCAAACAACTACCAAAAAAACGAATGCCCCGGCACAAACCACAGCGGAACAGATTGCTGCCGCTCCGTCAAGAGCAGGGCAATTTACGGCAGCCGCAGGTGCGACATCCTCTTCCTTGGAGTCGAATGTATATCAAGATTTGGCTCGAGCGGCGACACAGACTGTTACGACACCGCAAGCGACCACACAGCTAAACACCGTGCCGCAGGGTGCGCCCTATCAGCAGCCGCAAAACCCGTGGACGGTAGGTTGGATAAAACAATAACGGAGGATAGACTATGGCAGCAGCAGACAAACTACTACAAGAAGAGCGCATACAGGCGGGCAACCTTGCCACCCAAGCGACAGGCGCACCTGAATACAAGAGTGCAGCGGACTTTGATGCCCGCTTCACGAGTATGCTGATGGACGACGAGGAGAAACGGCGCAAAGAGCAGGAGCAGAAGATAGAGCGGCAGAAGATAGCACAGAGTATGAGCGACCTCGGTGCGGTATTCGGCGATGTGATAAAAGCATCGGGCGGTGCATTGGTAACGCCCCGTGATGTACAAGCCAAATACGACGCATTGGATAAGAACACGCAGACCGTGTACACCAACTACTCGGCTCGCATGGATGCCCTGCGCAAAGGACTGCAAGACCGAGCCAAGGGCGATATGGACCTTGCAGGAAAAGCACGAGAGAACGCAGCGAACCGAGAACTACAAAAAGACTTGCTTGCACAGAAGCAGGCGGAGGCAGAAGGCGTTCGCAGTTGGCGGTCGGATGAAAACCAAAAGAACAGAGAAGCCCGTATGCGTACGGCACAGATACGCTACCAAGCAAAGGTGAGCCAAGCTGCGGATAAAACAGAATTTCAATTTACACTGAACAATGACAAAGGCGAGCCGCAGACGGTAACGCTGAATAAAGCGCAAGCCAAGATGTATATCCCTGATGCCTTCCGATGGATGGTACAGAAAGGGTATATTGATATGGCGGATGATGCCTACCCAAAGAAAAAGACATGGAATAAAGATATTTGGGATTACGAATATGTCCCAATCAAACCGACTGACCTGAGCGTAGCGCAGATGTACACTATTATGGGCGACTTTATCTACACAATGGATGCGGGAACCTCCAATGAGCTGCTTCGTCGCCTACAGAAAGGCGAAGTACAGCAGACCACCGTACAACCTGCGGAGGCAGCAAGCGCTGCTACGGCAACGGCAACTCCCGCCCAAACAACCACGACCGCCACGACCACAACAACAGGGAAGAAAACCGTAGCGGGCTTCGGCGGAAACAAATAACGAACGCATAACACGACACAGATATGGCAAAGAATAACAGCGCACTCTATAACCTATGGGAGGCAGCATCGAAAGACTATCAATTGGGTACTTACGATGAGTTCCAAATGAGTATGGCAAACCCGGCATCACGCAAGAATTTGTATGATACCCTTTCTGCTGATTATGACTTAGGCACATTGGAAGACTATGACTCCATGATGGTCTCGGAACTGAATAAGAGTTACATCAAGACGCTATGGAACAACGCTACAAATGGCGGTTACGACCTAAGCACGCCAAGGGACTTCAAGCAACAGATGAAAGATGAGGCGTACCGCAAGAAGTTCTACGAGTCTCGTGTGAGAGACGGAGTGGATTTGGGGACTTATGAGAACTTCAACCAACAAGTGGCAGGTGCGCTCAAAGCAGATGAGCCAAAGAGTTGGGTAGGTCGTAAAGCGCAGAACCTATGGAACGCCACAGTGAGCGGTTTGATGACCGTTGGTAATCAGGCTATGGACTTGGGCAACCTTGGTATGGGTTTCAATATCGACCATCCTGTATACAAGGATAGTGAAATACGAATGGCGCACAAGTTGCAGAAAGAAGGTATACCTTCGATGGATGAGCGAAGAGCCGCACAAAAGCGTGTAGCAGAGGGGAAGGGCTCGAAATGGGATAAAGAGCTGTCGAGCAGTCTTGATGTAGCAGACAAGGCGGCAGAAATGCAAGCAGAGGTAGCGCAAGCCGCACGCCGTGACTTGGGTGAGGATGACAATTTTGTGGACCTTATCAAGCACGGCAACATCGGCAGTGCCATTGAGTTGGGCATGATAACCGCTTTGGAAAGTATGCCGCAAATGCTATTCGGACATGATGCGGCAGGTCGTGTATTACTCGGCACGCTGTCGGCTGCCGATGAATACGACCGACTGCTCAAAGAGCGTCCGAATATGAGCAAAACGGCACAGGTGTCGCAAGCAATATTCCACGGTGCAATAGAACAGCTGTGGGAGCGTTGGGGTAACCCGCTGAAACTCGGCAAGGCAAAAGCCGCTGTAGGGGGTACAATTACCCGCCAAATACGAGAATGGGTAACCAAGACTTGGAAAGACAAACTGAAATCGATAGGAAAGGGAGTTGTCGATTGGCTCAAAGAAACCACTGATGAGGGAATGGAAGAGGTGATGACCGACTTGAGTAACGCCATCTTCGATACCCTATTGGGCGCAGCCGATGAAAATGCAGAGGGCTTGATGAAGGAATACAAAGAAGCCGCTGCGGCTGCTGCCGAGAACGGCGAGGAACTGACCAAGCAACAGTTTGCTTTCAATAAGGCAAAAGAGACGCTGAATAGTTTCATCGGCGGTGCGGCGGCAGGCGGTATTATGGGTGCAGGCGGCATGGCCGTCAATAAGGCAGCGGCGCACCACGCCAAGTACCAAGTGCAGGAGGATGGGAAGACCCGCCGAATGACCAAGACGGAGCGGAAAGAAATGCGCCAAACCGCCGACATGGCTATGCGTGCAATGGATGAGATTGCCCAAGAGGAGGGCGTTACACGGAAGCAGGTGTTGGATGAGATAGACGCTGAACAACAAGAAATAGAGGATTGGGAAAGCGACCAATCCAACTCGGTATTCGGCCACTCGAACTCGATACTCGGTCCTGTCAAAACGCCCTATATAACTCGATACTACGAGATACTTGCCCGCTATCAGCAGGAGATGCAACAAACGGAGGAAGCTCAAGGCACGGAGACAACCACCGAGGAGCAGGCCGCTAACGAGCAGGAGGCAGCCGCAGCAGAACCTGCACAGACCGAGCAGGCAACAGCAGAAGAACAGACTACCACCGAGCAAGGGGCAAGGCAGGAGACCGCTTTCTTCAGAGAACCGAAGACGGAGAAGAAATTCCAATTCGTGCGCAACGAAGACGGCACGCTCTATATGGTAAAGGACGGCAAGCCCGTTACATCCCACACTTGGACTACTGACGAACTCGCTGAAAAGGGATGGCATTATGTGCCAACCTCAAAAAAGATAACCCAACAGCCTGCCGTTATCACGCTGAACGGACAACAAGTGCATGTACATTACACCTGTGATAATGCCGTGTTTAACGAAGACGGGAGTATTAACTTGGAAGAAAGCAGTAAGGTATTCATATTCCCAAGCGATGTAAAAAAACACGGAAGCGGACGCTTCTCGAAGGGAGATATGCAGGCGGCAATAACTGCCTTGCAGCAATCACTGATTGACGCAAAGAAAGCCAAAGAGGAACAGGCACAACAGACCGAGCATGGACAACATATGACACAGCCTGCCTATACCCCCGGTACCACACCCGCCAATGCCCTGACAGCAGAGCAGCAAGCGGAAGCGGGGGCAAAGCGCATAGAAGCAGAGAAAGAGAAAAAAAGAAAAGAGGAGATTGAGAAACTGCGCAATGAGAAGCCTTATCCGATAACGGATGAGGGTGAGCCTGACTTTGCGAATATGACCGCAGAGCAGCAAGTAGCCTATGCAGCAGAAGAAGGTGGTGCAGAGATGGCTCTACAGACTATCGATGCGGCTATGGAAAGACTGACAACAGATGAGGCTGCCGTCAAGCGGGATAAGAAATTAACGCCCGTTGAAATGGTAAAAGCGCAGCGTGATATTGCGAAAAAGAAAGCGGAATGGGAGGCTCTCAAAGAGAAATATACGAAAAAAGAGCCTGAAAATTTGGAAAATCAGGAAAAAAGTATTACCTTTGCACAAACAAAAGACGGAAAGCCCACTCGCTTGAGCATCAACATAACGCAGAATGCAGGCGAAGACGCAGCCGAGGGCGCGCACAACCGCTTGGATGCGCAGAACGAAGCCGACCGAGTAGCCTATAAGGAAGCACTCAACACACTCTGCAACGAAGAGGCGACCGATGAGGAGCGTACCGCTGCTGAAGAGACTATCCAACGGATAGAGACGCAGCGCAAAGAGCAGATGACGCAGTTGGCGCAAGAGGCTCTGAAAGGCATCGAGGGTGTCCGTCTTGTAGGCGTAGAAGAAGGAACGGGTGTCTATCTCAACAACGATGGCAACGAGGTGATAGAATACACGAGCGTTGTAGAAGTTGAGGTAGAAGAGGGGAGTGAGGCGGCTGCGATTGCAGCGATGGCTGCCATAGCGCAGGTAACCAAACAAGATAGTTACATCGTGAACTATCCGACCGAGGGAAACACGGTCTATGGCGTACCCGAGTCCTACAAACAAGATTGGCAGAAGCCGAGCCCCGCAGCGCAAGTGGTAGTACCACTCCGAAAGCCTCTGACACAGAAACAAAAAGCAGTCCTGACCAAAGCATTTGTCGATGCAGGGTTGGGCGTAACGATAACAGACAAAGAAATATCCACAAGCAACTTCACTTTTGACAGTACAGAAGAGTTTGAAGCGGTTGTCGATAATATCCTAAACACATTCAAAAATGGCAATGCCGAGACCGAGATACATGAGCAGGGAGGAAGTGGAAACCTTCAAGAAGAGTCAGTACTACAAGGAGAGAGTGGCTCAAGGGTATCATTATCATTGGATTTAGGCGAGCCTATCTATCGCACTAATTATTCACACTATAACGAAGCGACCCAAAATGGAAACGACCGAGACTACACAACAGTTGTCCGAACAGACAGCGAATGGAATAGAGTCGGAGACCAATCCCTCTACGAGCAAGAAGAAGGTTCGTCTGCGCTTCGAGTTCCGCACACGGCTATAAGCCGAGAGGATTTACTCCAACGATTACAGAATGTCTATGACAGTACAGAGGAAGCAATGTCTTCCCCTGATGCTCGTGTACCCGAAAAGGAACAAACACCAGCAGAGTGGACTCCCGACGAGGTAGTGAATTTGCAAGACGATGATGTCGTCGTGCTGCTGCACTATACCCGTGAGCACTATCCGCTCGTGAAAGTGGCGAGAGTAACCGAGGAGGACGGCAAGCGTGTCTACCACGAGATAGGGAAAGATGGGAACATCATCGATGCCGAGAAAGGAAATTGGCACGAGATGGACGAGAAGAATATTGTGGAAGACGAGAATGGCGTACAGTACCTGTTCATCGACTTTGACGGACGGATAAAGCGTCGTGGTATTCCGCTGTTGGCAACCAACGAGCAATTAGAGGCTATCAACCAACAGAACCGCCCGAAGGCTTCGGGACTGAAAGGGCTGACCGAACTCAAGACCGCCCCACAATCGAAGGCGGCTGCGGCAGAGGAAATATCAAATATGCAGGCGGCACTCGAGAAACCGCTCGTACAGGCATCGGGAACAAAACTCACCATCTCGCTATTGGATATTCTCTCGATGCGTCCCTATACCACGGAAGTAACCGAGATTGTGAAAGACGAAAACGGTAAGGATGTGCAGAAGACGAGCGTAAAGGTGGTAAGTGTTTGGCAGCAGATAGCCGCTAAATGCGACAAGATGGCTCGTGAAAGTCAGGACACTACCAACAAGAAATACGGCAAGCAGGCGGATGAGTTACTGATAGCCGAGCAAGCCGCAGCACTGATGCAGGATATAAAGAAAGCCTACAAGAAACACTTGGAGGCTTGGAATAAGTTGGTGCGCAAGAACGGGATTGACCAACTGATAGCGGAGCATATCGACGAGATAGACCCCGAATTGGTGGCGACCTACCGTGCCCTGCACGAAAAGATATACCGCAAACCAAAGACTGGCGACCCGTCGGCAGTGGTACAAACGAATTTCAAAGATAGACTATTTACAAATGTTGATGATAACATCTTCCGCTACACGCAAGTAGTGGCAGAGATGGTTCGTCAGGCGTGCGATGCATCGCATATAACCGATGTAGAAGATATACTCGACATGGCTGTACTGCGGGAAACTCCATGGCGAGAAACCTCTACATCGATACGCAAGAAGCAGGGCCACAAGACCGTTGAAGACATCAAGAAAGAGATACTCGAGAGCCTCGATATAGATAATGTGCATAGTGCAGAGGAAATTCTCAAGATAAAGCAGCGTGTGGGTAAGATGCACAAACTCTTGGAGGACAAAGAATTCGAGCAGGATTTCATAGATGCCGTTCAAGTAGCGGAAGAGATATACGGTCGCACGGACGAGATAGAAGAAGACGTATTAAAAAAGAGAAAAAAGAAAGACGAGAAAAAGAAAGGCGACGAGATAAAGACGCTCCAACTTGCGCTTGATGCCGCTCGAAAGAAAGGGGAAACTGACCGTGTGCAGAAAATAGAGAACCGACTGAAACAACTGCAAAACGAAGATGCGGTGGCTGCGGATGCCGAAGCAGAGGCAGGGGGAGGAAACGGTACGCACTCAGATAATACACCCCCGATAATACCCGAAGGGCATGCGAACGAAACACCCGAAGAAAGGCAGAAACGATACGACCAATTGAGAGCGCAACTAGACTATTTCTATGACCAGAAAAAGAAAGCGAAAAAAGAGGGCGATGCTACTGCCGAAGCGCAAGCCGACGAGATGATAGGGCGTTACGAGGAGGAGCTTGACAAGATGGATGCAGAGATGCAGCGTGGGCAAAGTGTAATGCCCAACGCTACGCCTGCGCAACGCTTCATAACCAATGTTGTGCTGAAAGCATTGAAAAACATCAGAGGCATTACCGTTCACCACGCCACCAAAGCCGATGTGGAGCGGATATTGGCACGGATGAACAAAGGTGTAGAGATGATGGGCAACCGCATAGAAAAACGCAAAAGTGAGATTGCCGACTATTTCAAAGACAAAGACCTAACACCTACACAGCGTTCTATCGTGGATGTCTTTGGCGGGAAACAAAATAGTACCACTATTACTTTCACTGATGCAATAGGGAAAGAGCGCACACTGCATATTCGTAGAGGCAACGACTATGGCGGTGCCCAACACGCTGTTTTGCGCCATTACAACGACAGACAAAGTAATTTCAATGCAGAAGATGTCGCCAAGATAAACACAATCTTAGAAAAAGGTCAACGCAAGAATAATGGGAATGGAAAGTTCGAGTATATATATACCGATGAGAATGGTGTTAGATATACTCTTGCGACTGCAATAGACAACAGGCAAGAAGTATTTGTAACATTTTACACAAATAAAGAGGCATCCTCAACAGGTCTGTCTAACACGCAACTAAGCGCACAGGCACAAGAGAATACCTCTAATTCGGCTGCAAAGGTAACAAATAAAATCGAAACTACCAAATCAAAAAGTGAAATTGAACTGCTGACAACATCTGACGGCACAATCTATGGTTGGTCAGTAGGCAATGAGATATGGCTGACGGATGACGGTATGAACCCTGAGACACCTATCCACGAGTATATTCACCTATTCGTGAAAGCGATGTCGCAGGAGGACTCGAAGGAGTGGCGGCATGTAGTAGAACTCTGTAAGACGAACAAAGTACTATGGGATGAGGTTGCGAACGACCCGAACTATGCTCACCTGCAAGAGATAAAAAATGAGGAGGAGCGTGATAGTGCCCTCGCAAGTGAATTGCTCGCTCGCTACGGCGGCAAGCGTGGGTCGAAACAGTTGGAGGAGAAAGCCACTCAAATGGAGCAAGAAGGGCACTCGTTCGAGAGCGATGTAACGGCCAAGCTAATGGTTAGCCGCATGAAGAAAGCAATCGAGGCGGTATATCAATGGGCTTTGGATAAGTTAGGTATTCCTCACCACTATAAGAGCATAGATGAAGTAGTGGATAAAGGTCTGTACAACCTATTGAGCGAGAGCGACATCAACATAGCCGACTTTACAGAGGAGGAACAGAGTATTGTGAACCGAGCGAAAGCAGACGGAACCTATATGAAAGCTCCGAACGGCAATCCGACGAACCTCACACCCAAGCAATGGGCGCAGACACGGACAGAAGCTTTCAAAGCGTGGTTTGGCGATTGGCAGAACGACCCTGAGAATTCGTCAAAATGTGTGGATGAAAATGGTGAACCGAAGATAGTCTATCGTGGCTCGAAAAATGCGAACTCGTATGTATTCCATACCCGCTATGATAATGCAGGCTATTGGTTTACGGACAATCGGAACATTGCAGAGCATTACGCCCGCCGTGGAGCAGACCACGAACTGAGCCAAGAGGAGTTGGACGAACGAGTACAGCCTTGTTTCCTGAATGTCCGCAGTAGTGAGAGCGTAGATGCAGGCGGTAGAACATGGCAGAATGTGTATGAGCAGCCCAAGTACGCCATCTACGATGACAAGACCGGTCGTATGACAGAGTTTGACACCCGTGAAGAGGCGGAACAATACTGCAAGGAGAACGGACTCGACCCCGACATCGAGATAGATAAGAACAATGGTATATCGGGCGATATTGCGGAGAACCGTATCATCAATGGGGCAGACGGTATGCTGTTCCAAAACATGATAGACGGTAATGCCCAAGACGGCACAAACATCCCAAGCAATATATGGGTAGTGAAAGACAATACCCAAGCCAAGAGTGCAGAGGAGAATAGCGGGGAGTTTGATGGCGCAAACCCCGACATCCGTTTCCAAATAGGGAAAACAAAAGAGGAAATAGAGGCGCAGATAGAGAGCGGCGACATCAGCAAGGTGGATTTGGCAGCGGAGATGTATGTAAAGGCGAAGAGCCAAGCCTACGAGCAGCGCAAGTACGACCCGAGTGTGCCGTTGCCCGAACAATTGACTTGGCTGCAAGGGCTGCGCACGAGTGCCATAGACGAAGGCTACGGACTCCATATACTCCGCCAACGGATGAACGCTGTGCGTAAGGCGCAGGGTAAGAAACCCGTCAATCGGGACAAGTACGACATCCGTGCGCTCCGAGAGCGAGCGGAAGCGGCAACGGCAGGGCGGCAGAAACTGCTCAACGACCGCCAACTGCACGACTTGGCATTGGTACTCTACGGCAAAGGGAGAAAGGACAAAGGGCTGATAGGTGCTATCGAGAACAGCGCACTGCTCAAGAAGTATAAGACGGAGACTCTTATCGACCCGAACGGCAAGCAGCAGACGGTCGAACTGAGTGCGCAAGACCTGCTGAACCGCTACCTGATAGCCCGTGATAACATCGAGCGTATCGAGCGGGGTATTCCGCCTCGTGGCTTGTCGGAGTTCAAGCAGCGTATGGGCGTGGATATGGTGGATTTTATGCACGAGTTCCAAACGGCGTTCGGCATAGAGCCGCTCACCGAATTGCACCGCCGTATCAAAGCCGTAACCGATGTGTCGCTCGATGCTCTGCACGATGCAGGTATGCTGAAAGACGAGTCGTATGAACTATACAAGAGCCGCAAGTTCTACATCCCCGAAAAGGGCTTTGAGGACCAACGGCAAGCGACCCTTTTGCAGAATATAAAGGGTACTTATAATAAGGTAAAATCTGCCTTAACAAAGTATTTCGCAACCGATGGGCATGTAGGCAGCAAGACCGACGGAGCAAAGCAGGGCGTAAAGCCTTTGGCTACCTCCTACCGAGCAAGAGGAGGCGACAGTCTTGGTACGGACATCATAGAGCATATCGTGCAAGACACCTACGATGCGATAGCGAAAGCCGAGCAGAATAAGGTGAAGCGTGCGATGTACGACCTGCTGCGTGAAGACCACGAAGTAACGAATGCATTGCGCCTGCCTATTCCCGAAGAGGTGTACTATGTACAGAACGAGATAGGCGAATGGGTTCGCAAGACCGACGGCGTAACGGCAGAGGAGAAAATCGAAGCCGCCGCCATCGATACCCAAGTGCAAATCTTGGCGAACGAGGCAGCGACCACAACCGATGAGGAGACGCTCAACGAAATCTATCGAGAGATAGACGAACTATTGGCAATGCGCCCTTACGCAGACGAATACACCACTCGCAATGTATGGCAGAACGAGCAGGAGACACGCAACGAAAGCGTAGGCGTATGGGTGGATGGTGTGTTACAAGAGATGCGTTTCCCGAATATGGTACAGGTCGCAAATGCGCTGAACGGCAGACGGAATACCGAGAAAGCGATAGCGGCGGCACGCCAAGTGAACGGAGCGTTGGCAAGTATATGCACCAACTACAACCCGACTTTCTTTGCCACGAACATCGTACGAGATGTTCCGTTTATAATGAAGAAAGGCTCATCGGAATACGGCTTTGAGTTTGCAGGGCAGTTTGTGAAGAACATGGGCGACCCTCGTATTCAGCAAGCGATATGGTCGTATCTTGCAGGCAGCCTCGATGAGACAAACGGCAAGCGTTTCAGCAGCGATTTCTACGATTTCGTAACGGGCGGTGGTCAGACGGGCTATGCTCGCACGCCTGAGATAACCGAGATACGCAATAAACTGAACAGTTGGAAAAAGACGGGGATTGGATGGCGGCAACTATTGGATGCAGGTCCGAAACTCAACGAGTGGAGCGAACTCTACACCCGCTTCTGTGCCTACGAAGCCCTGCTGCAAATGGGCAAGTCGAAAGAAGAAGCCCTGAAAGGAGCGAAGAATTGCAGTGTGAACTTCAACCGCAGAGGTTTCGGAGGACCTGTAATCAACATCGTCAATTCGCTTTCGATGTATGCGAACGCCACCATACAGGGTGCGATGGGTTTCTACTCGGCATTCGGCGGCGAACTGCAAGAGGGCGACACTCGTGGCAAGCGTATAGCACGAGGGGCAACCACCTTTATCGCCATTCCCATACTGATGGGATTGATATCCACCTTCCTCAGCCCCGACGATGACGACGAGGAGCGAGTGGTATCCGATTGGGAACGGGACAACTACTTGTGCCTTGGTGATTTCCGTGCGCCGCTCAACGAGCAGGTGAAACCATTTTGGCTGATAGGCAGTAATGCGGCATTGATAGCGCAGGGTCGTCGGGACTACACCGATGCGCTTGTGTCTATCTCTACGGCGTGTGCGCTGAACCTCGTACCCTGTGCGCCCGTTGTGAACGAGACATTCAACTTGGGCGTACAAAAGATGGCGGGCGAGAAAGATATGCCGTGGGAGCGAGTGCTGCAAAACCTTTGGACTCCGCAGGCATTGCGCAGTATGAACTATGTGGCAGAGGGGAAGGATTGGCTCGGTAATGATTTGCGTAAGGACTATGCTGCCTTCCCCGAGTACCGAATGAACGAGTACCAAGCCACGATGTATAAGGACTTGGCGTACTTCGGCTATCGTTTGGGCGGTGGCAGCAAAGACTACTACTTGACCTACAACGAGGGAGAGCCTATCGGCTACAACCGCAGCCCGAAGGAGATAGCGAATAACCTATTCTCGGTGGCAGTGCCGGGCGGCTATAGCGAGATTGCTCGGACTGTATGGGGATTGGGACACGCCGTGTTCACGGACGACAATGTGTCGGAGAGCGTGCGGGTGAAGGACATTCCTATCGTGAACCGCTTCTATAAACCCACAAGCCCCGAGATGTATCGCTACAATATCTACAAGCAGGTGCGGGAGGAGTTGCAGAAATACAACGACCAATTGCAAACGCTCAAGCCGCAGGCAGAGGGCGGCAACATCGCAGCGGACAAAGAGATGAAACGCTTACAGGCGGAAATGATAGGTCGTGGTATCAAAGCCCCCGAAACGGAGAAGACCACGGTGGGCGGCACAAAGGTGAAGGATGAAGACAGTGCCGATACCACGCAGAAAACGCTCGATAAGATGGTCAAGGAGTACAATGCTATATCCTTCTACCGCCAAGCAAAGAAGATGGGATTGAGCGAGAAGGAGCAGAAGCATAAACTCATTGAGATGTTAGGGAAAGAAGAAGCGGAAGCGGTAATGGGGAATATTGACGAGAAGGAAAAGAACCTCATCCAAGAGATGCGTCGTTGGCTTATCGACAACAAAGGGGTGCGAGCCGTGATGGATGCCGACGGCACTATCCGCCCGAGCCGCAAGAAATAATGGTAATACCTATCCTTAATCGACTCCTTGCGGTTACCTTGTGGATACCTTGTGGATACCTTGTGGATACCCTGTGGATAGCCTGTGGATAGAAGGACAAAAAAAAGAGAGGGAACGCCTTATTGCGCTCCCTTTCTTTGTCTATACTCGTCGGCTGACAAGTGGGTCAGGTGCCATCCGCCGCACCCGTCGCAGTAGTAGGCACGAACGGGTACGGTGTCGGATGGGTAGTCGGCGGCATTGTATCGGATATGTCGCAGTGCTTTCTGCTCGGTATCGAATAACATCTTCTGCCGCAGAGCGAATGGGCAATACACCCGATGTTTAGGCTTCATCGGTATGGAAGATTACTTTGCCGCTATCGCCACACTCGGTGAGGTAGATGTCCTGAATATACTGCACGAGTTCCTCCGGTGGGCAGGTGCGTACTTCGGCGTGGATAGAGACCATCGCAATGGTCATTCCCATGGCGAATGTGGCTTGCAGCAGGCGTTCTAACTCGGCGGGTTGCAGGCTTGTCTTTTTACCTGAGCAACGGATAGCCCGCTGTGCAAGCGTAGCCCCCACCGCCCACGACTCGATTACTTTGTCTTTTGCGTCTTGTGGTATCATAATAATGTGTAATGTTTAGTTTGTAAATAGACTTGTTAACGGACTTGTAAATCCGATTTTTAAGTTGGTTGTTTGCTTTTGTAGTTTTGGCACGCCCGTGTGCCGACTACTATCTTGGGGAAAGGGTGCAGCGCACAGACAATGAGCGTGGGCGTGCCGTAGATAGACAGGTTCTTGTGCTGCATATCATAGGCGGCGTGGGCGCAACTGTCGCAGAGTTGGTTCGGGACTGCTTCGGGAGTGGTCTGCTTTTTCCGTGTAGGGGACATTGGGCGTGGGTGTTAGGAATAATTCGGTAAATTTCTGCATAATTCTGCATAATTCTGCAGGGTTACTGCACATAGTAGCTGTCGGCAGGGAATTCGTCGTTCTGCCACGAGTAGAGCTTGACCCGCAAGGCGTTGATTTCCGATTGCAACGCCTGCCACTTGGCCGTGTCGGTTTCCCTATCACGCATTGCGGTGAGTTCTGCGAGCCTAAACTCAGCGTCTTGGTACGTTGTGCAGTTCTCGTGATATTTAGGCTTGAGAATGTCTG
>CAVHKB010000015.1:0-20750 GCA_963636305.1 Prevotella sp. P5-108 | reverse complement strand
GTCCTATATGCGTCCTATATAAATCGTATATAAATCCTTTGGAAGTGGTAGTAAACACAGGGCTTGGCGGAGGGTAGTTTTGAGCCGTTGCGGAACGAGAGGGGATGAATGGTGAAGCGAAATCCGCTGCGGTTGCAATAAAAATTTATTAACGGAATAGTTTCGGTGAGTGGAATCAAGAACCCCTAACCGCTGCGGTTGCAGTGAAGATGGATTGACGGAATAATCTATCGGGTTGCGAATGGATATACGGGAGTTGTCTGCATGATTGCTTCGCACTGTGCAGAAACATTTTTATTCGATGATATTTGTATTTGTCTTTTACTTGTCGTATATTTGCAGAGTTGTACCGATTGCGGCTTCTGCAGTCGGTTGCAACAGCAAGACCATACGATAAAACTACGGAACAAGTGAACAAAAAATATAGTGTTATAAGATTGTGTAGAGGCATCAGGAAAGTGTTTGTTGCGTTTGCCTTATTGGTTGCCTTGCCTGTGTATCCGTTGCACATAGAGTGTACGAGTGACGCTTATATGTATGTGAACAGGGGCGATACTGTCTTTCTATTCCCGAACGATGTTGGGCTGAAGACAAAAGACGGCTCGAAGGTTACATGGTATAATGTGGACGGAACGGTGGTGAAGCCTAATGACGCTTATTTGGATATGCCCAACAATGGGGGTTATTATATTGAGGTGAACGGTCGGAAAGAGTATTTCTATGTATTCAGTTACAAGGATTATCGTCCGAGTAATCTATATCTTGAGGTGGAGGAATTGCATTGTGAGCGTACGCAACTGAAGTTGTCGGGTACTATTCCTGAGATGACTTACCAGACGCCAACAGGAGAGAGTCGTACGGTGGTCCGCACCTGTGCGATTAGTTATAAGAATGTAGTGTGGAGCAACAGTGACCTGGTTTGGCAGGATGCGGACACCTTATTACAGAACGAGCCTTTCCGTGTCGGTTCGTATATTATTCCTGCCATTTACAAGGCGACTGATATATCTCTTGTCTATGACTCTTGGTTGGCAGAGTTAGGGGTTCCGTTGGATTCCATTACGACGACGGTAGCACAGCCTATAGCGGTTAAGACGATGGCTACATCGACCACTACGACGAGAGGAAGCACGGGGGATTTGTCGAATGAGGTAGAGCGACCGTTGGAGGAGAGTGTTCTTTCGGGTTCGGCTCCATTGGATATACTATTTACAGCGTATCCCACTCCTGCAGTTGATTTCTATCAATGGTATATTTACAGAGGTTCTACGCGAATAGCGCAGCGTACGGATGAACAGCAGCGTTACTCTTTTGAGACGCCGGGTTCGTACAGGGTAGTGCTTTATGTCAGCAACTCTTCTTGTCCCTGTCAGGACACGGACGACACGGAATGCAGTCGGGATTCTGTGGAATTTACGATTGCAGTGAGTGAGTCGCAACTGCTTGTGCCGAATGTGTTTACGCCCAACGGTGACGGTGTGAATGACGAGTTTAGGGTGTTGTATCGTTCGTTGAAGGAGTTTACTATTTGGGTATATAACCGTTGGGGAAAGTTGGTATATCAGTCGAATGATCCTTCGAAGGGGTGGGACGGAACCATTAACGGGAGAAAGGCGGCGGAAGGGGCGTATTTTTATGTTATTCGCGCTTTGGGAACGGATGCGACGGCAGGTTATTCGAGTAAGGCAGCCTATAAGAAGGCGAAGAACAAGAATCCGGAGTCGGTGATAGGTGTATATCAACTCTCGGGGGATATAAACTTGATACGATAAATCTATTAAACAAAAGATATGAAAAAAGTACTTATGACTATGGCAGTTGCTGCTACGACCCTTTCTTATTCTGCGAATGCTGGGAACAGTGAGAACGCAGAAAACCCGTTCTTCCATTATGAGGATTGGAAGACACCGCACCAGACTTATCCCTTTAATGAGATAAAAGAGGAACACTATATGCCAGCCTTTGAGGAGGCGATGAAGCGTGGTTCGGAGGAGATAGACGAGATAGTGAACAATCCTGCGGCACCTACTTTTGCCAATACGATAGAGGCTTATGAGAAGAGCGGAAAGATGCTGAGCATTGTTGCAGGTTGTTTTTATAATTTGACGAACTCGGATACGAATGCGACTCTTGATTCGATAGAGACTGCTCTTACTCCGAAGATGTCGGAATACAGTGCCAATATACTGTTGAATGAAGGTTTGTTCGACAGGATAAAGGCGGTGTATGGTCAGAAAGACAAACTGAAACTGACGAAGGAGCAGAGCAAACTGTTGGACGATATATATGACAGTTTCGCCAATAACGGAGCCAATTTGAGTGCGGAGGACAAACAGATCTATCGTGAACTGACCTCGAAACTGAGTCAGTTGACGCTGAGTTATGGTCAGAATGTACTTCGTGCGACGAATGCATGGACGATGTTGATTACCGATTCGACCCAACTTGCAGGACTGAATGAGGATACAAAGGCGATGCTACGCGCTAATGCGGAACAGAAGGGCTTGGAGGGTTGGTTGTTGAACCTGAAACCGACGACCTACATTCCTGTGATGCAGGATTTGGATAATAGGGATATTCGTCGTGAGATATACACAGCATATAATTCCCGTTGTATAGGCGGTGAATATGACAATACACAGATAATTGTAGATATAGTGAATATCCGTTTGGCATTAGCCAGACTGTTTGACAAGAATACTTATGCCGAAAAGTCTTTGCATAAGACGATGGCGGAGACCCCTGATAGGGTATATAAGATGCTAAATGAGTTGCGTGACAACTATATGCCAACGGCAGAGCAGGAGGTGGAAGAACTACAGCAATTTGCTACGGCACATGGGCTATATGCCAAGTTGCAGTCATGGGATTGGTCGTATTATAGTAAGAAGTTGCAAAATGAGAAGTATTCTTTTTCTGATGACGACCTTCGTCCTTATTTCGAGAAAGATGCGGTAGTGGAAGGAGTGTTCGGTTTAGCCAAGAGGTTGTATGGAGTTACATTCAAGGAGAATAAGGACATTCAGGTATATAATCCGGAGGTAAAGGCTTATGAGGTGTTTGATGAGAAGGGTAAATATCTTGCGGTTTACTATGCTGATTTCCATCCTCGTGACGGCAAGCGCGGAGGTGCGTGGATGAATGATTTTCAGGGGCAGTATCGTGTAGGGAAGAAAGATCATCGTCCTCACATAGTTAATGTGATGAATTTTACCAGGGCGACGGCAGATAAGCCTGCCTTGTTCAGTTATGATGAGGTAGAGACATTCTTGCATGAATTTGGGCACGGGTTACATGGGATGCTTACGCGTTGTCAGTACTCTGCTCTTTCAGGGACTAATGTACCTCGAGACTTTGTAGAGTTGCCGAGTCAGTTTAATGAGAATTTCCTTGGAGAGAAGGAGTTTTTGGATACATTTGCGAAACATTATTTGACGGGAGAGCCGATGCCTCAGGAACTTATTGACAAGATTAAAGCGGCGTCGAATTATCATGCAGCCTACGCTTGTGTCCGCCAGTTGTCGTTTGGTTATTTGGATATGGCATGGCATTCTCTTACCTCGCCTTTTGAGGTTCCGACGGGCTTGAATACTGAAGAGGCCGTGATTAAATTTGGTAACGATGCTATGGAGCAGGTTCGTGTTTTGCCGAATGTTGCTGGTACTCAGATGGAAACGGCGTTTACGCATATTTTCTCGGGCGGATATGCTGCGGGTTACTATAGTTACAAGTGGTCGGAATTATTGGATGCGGATGCATTCTCGGTATTCAAAGCAGCGGCCAACAAAAAGGGAGGTTCGATATTTGACAGGAAGTCGGCAGATTTGTTCAGAAAGAATATATTGGAAAAGGGAGGTTCAGAGCCTGCAATGGATTTGTATAAGCGTTTTCGTGGGGGCGAGCCTACTATTAATGCGTTACTTGAAAGAGACGGGATTAAAGCGATTGTATTAAAGTGACGGCAGTATAATCGGTTGTTGGATATAGAATTGTACCATAGGTCAGGCATTTTTGATGTTGTAGGAAATGGAGAAGGCGTTTGTTATAGGTATCGATATAGGCGGGACCAATACAGTTTTCGGTATTGTTGACGGTAGGGGTCAGATAGTTGCGCGCTCCATGATCCGTACGCAGCAGTATCCTGCAATAGACGACTATATAGAGGCTCTGTATGAAGCAATGATGCTGATTATAGAGTTGGTGGGTGGTATTGAAATGATTCGTGGTATAGGTGTGGGCGCACCTAATGCCAACCACTATACGGGCAATATAGAACAAGCAAGTAATTTACCGTGGAAGGGGGTAGTTCCTTTTACCAAGTTATTGACGGATAAGTTTGGTGTTCCTGTGCGTATTACTAATGACGCGAATGCTGCGGCGATGGGTGAAATGACATACGGCGTAGCACGAGGGATGAAGAATTTTATTATGATAACATTAGGAACCGGCGTTGGTTCGGGTATAGTTGTTGATGGCAAGGTTGTTTATGGATGCGACGGCTATGCAGGAGAGTTGGGTCATACTACGGTGGTGCGAGAAGGTGGAAGGCTTTGTGGTTGCGGCAAAAGAGGTTGTTTGGAGACTTATGCGTCGTGTACGGGAGTAGTAAGGACTGCCCGAGAATGGTTGCAGACTACTGACAGGGATAGTCTTCTGCGCCAGCAGGATATAGACAGTATTACCTCGAAGACGGTTTATGATGCTGCGCTGAACGGTGATGAATTGGCGAAGGATATATTCGAATATACGGGTCGTATATTGGGGGAAAAGTTTGCCGACTTTATAGCATTTTCCGCCCCAGAAGCGATTGTATTGTTTGGTGGATTGACCAAAGCAGGCAACTTTATTTTTGAGCCTATCCAGCGATATATGGACTTGAATGTTCTGCCGAGATGGCGAGGTCGTGTCAAGTTGCTTCCTTCGGGCTTGAAAGAGTCGGATGTAGCAGTACTTGGTGCTTCCGCATTAGCATGGAATTTATAGGATATATGCGACCTCGTATTTGCTTTCAATTTCCCAATTGGCTACAAAGGTTTTATCGAGGTGTTACTTGGAGAGAAGAAGAGTCGTCGAAAGTTATTTACTTAACTTTTGATGACTCTTGTGTACCTGCAGTGACGCCAGAACTATTGTCGCTCTTGGGTGCGTGGGGCGTGCATGCTACTTTCTTTTGTGTTGGCGACAATATACGTAAATACCCTGATATTTGTTTACGGATATTGCGTGAAGGGCATACGATAGGTAATCACACCTTTCATCATGTGGCGGGGTTAGGTTGTTCGTTGGAGGATTATTTGCGTGAGGTAGAAGAAACGGATAGTCTGATAGAGGAGATGTACCGTCGGTCTGATAGGGAGCGTTCGGTGAAATTATTTCGTCCCCCGTATGGCAGAATGACCCTGCAACAGAAAAGGTGTATCCGAAAGACGCATAAGATAGTGTTGTGGGATATTCTAACCCATGATTACAATCGTGATTATACGCCGAAAGAGATAATGGAGGCTATTCGCCGGTTTACGCGTTGTGGTTCGATTGTTGTTTTTCACGATTCGATCAAATCGAAGGAGAATTTGTTTGCGGTGTTACCCAAAGCGTTTGAGTGGTGGCGGAGTAACGGGTATGAGTTGAAGGTGTTGTGAGGGGGAATGTGTTCAATTAACAATTAAGAATTAACAATTAATATGCAAGGTGGGGTGGAAATACAACGATACATTGAGGGGCAAAGTATAGATTGAGGGGAACATATTGTTCTTTCTGCGAAAGGGAGTCGAGAGCCATAGCACGCTATGGCTCTACAGCATACATTCAATTAGCAATTAAGAATTAACAATTAATATGCAGGGATTTGGTTAGGGAGTAACAATTAACAGGCGGGGGAGCAGTTAGGGATTAACTAATAATAATGAATATGCAGAGAAGGTAGTTCTTCTCTGCATATTTTCTTTTATTAGGGGAGGTGTGTTTAATTGAGTGCGATAAGGGTTATAGAGAGTGCGATAGTTGCGAGTAGTATGCTATCGAAGCGGTCGAGAAATCCACCGTGTCCAGGTAGTACATTCCCCGAATCTTTTATTCCCAAAGTACGCTTCATCAGGCTTTCTATAAGGTCGCCTAAAGTACCGAAGATGAGTATTACAAGTGTGAGAATAAGTCCCTGCCACCAAGTGTAGTTCAAGTTGGTAATGTGGAAGGGGTCTATAAAGAGTATGTATCCTGCAACCAGTCCGAATAGTATTCCTCCTGCGAGTCCTTCCCACGACTTACCTGGTGAGATGCGTGGTATCATTTTGTGCTTACCAAGCAGTGAGCCTACACAATAGGCTCCGGTATCGTTGACCCATATTACGATGAAGAGCGAGAGTAGCAGCAGGTTGGACTGACTCATGAGTATGTTCATTAGTGCGAACGGCAGTGCGACGAATATCTGTCCGATGAGTATATTTCCCCATACCTCGAAGGGATTGGTATCCGGGCGAAAGAGTTCGGACACCATTAGGAGAAGCAAGAGTGCAGCATAGGTTGTGAGTATCCAGACGCTGTTGGCAAATACGGTTAACGGACTTAGACATGACCAAGTCCATATACCGATATGCAGTATTGCCGTTAGTGCCATTGCGCCCATGGTTAGCCATTGGTCGGCGTGTGTTATTTTATGAAATTCTTGTACGGAGAGTACACTCAGCAAGAGGAATATAACACCGAAGCAGTAGGGGACATAGCACAGACATGCTACCAATATGATACCTACATAGATGGCTCCGAAGAATGTTCGTTTGAGTAGCGTTTTCATATTTTGAAATGTAATTAGTTTTGTTGTGTTGATTCGTATTTATCGATAGCGTTGCTCATTAGTTGTCTGCCGAGTTCGATGATTTCCTCTGTTTGGTCGAAAGCGAAAGTAGGGAAGCGGTTCATTGGCATCTCCGCAAGAATATCGGGATGGATTAGTTGCGTCATTATGACCGTATTGTGCTGAATCATCATGTCGGTCATACGGGAGACGAGTGAGATATAGTTGATGGAGTCAGCCACTTCGTCGGCTATATTTTCTTCTTTCTGTGTGCTATCGAAGTGTTCAAGCAGTTTGTTGAAAGCAGGTAACTTGTCGAGTAGTTTGGGTGCCTTTTTTGTATGTTTGGTTTCGGGTGCGATGGAGTCGGGTGCGCTGATGTTCATAGCGACGAGCAAGTCGCCTTCGGTGCGCCGTACACGGTTGAGTGGTAGTGCATTGAGTATTCCGCCATCAATGAGCAACATATTATCGCGCTTGACGGGTCGGAAGAACATAGGGATACTGACGGACGCCCGAACTGCCTGGAACAGGCTTCCTGTTTCCATGACCACTTCTTTGTTGTTGATGACATCGCTTGCGACAAGTGAGACCGGTATAGGAAGACTTTCGATAAGACAATCGTCGACAATCTCTCTGAAAGAGTCGATAATTTTGTCGCCTTTGACTACATAACTTGTGCTAAGTGAGAAGTCGCCGAGTGACATGATATGCTGTTTATCGAGAGAGAGGAACCATTTCTTGCCCTCTTGTAGTTTTCCTGTCGCATATAGTCCCGCCACAAGCGCACCAGCCGATGTGCCTGCGATGGATGTTATGTGGTATCCTCTTCGTTCGAGTTCTTCGATAGCCCCAATGTGTGCCATTCCTCTGGCTCCTCCACTTGCTAAAACCAATGCAACATTTTTTTTCATAGGATTATTTTTGTTATGTATCAAGTCGGATTATTCTGTTTTGTTATTGTTCCATATATTCCACGCCGCTTGTGCCTGCCCGTAAAGCATTTGCAAACCATTGTGTGTTTGGCATTGCTGTTCGCGTCCGTGACGGAGGAAAAGCGTTTCTTTGGGGTTGTAGATGACATCGTAGAGGATATGTTCATGGGTGAGCCAATGATAGGGAATGGGGGGACAATTGTTGGTGTCAGGTTCCATGCCTAACGGTGTGCAGTTGACGATGAGCAGATGTTTGGTTATGATGTCGTGTGTGATATCTTGGTAGGCGATGCATTGTTGTTTGTCGTCGGGTTGGAGCGATGTCTGTTGTGGGTTGCGGGAAACAAAGAGGGAGTTGAGTCCTAACTGCTGCAGAGCAAATCGTACCGCTTTTGCAGCACCGCCCGTACCAAGAATGAGTGCAGCCGAATGCTTCGTTTGCAGAAGAGGTGCAATGGAAAGACGGAAGCCGACAGAGTCGGTGTTGTATCCAATGCGTTTGTTGTCGGCAAAATGTATGACATTCACTGCGCCTATGGCAGCCGCGTCGGGGCTCAATTCGTCGAGAAAACGAAGTATGTTTTCTTTGTGCGGAAAGGTTACATTCAGTCCGCAGAATGCGTGTTGCCTGCACAAGGAAGGGAATTGGCTGAGGTCTTGCAGGGGGTAGGTCTGATAGTGGGCTGCGATATGTTCGCGTTGGAATTTATCGTTGAAGTACTGTGCGGAGAAAGAGTGACCAAGAGGGTAGCCAATCAGTCCAAATTCTTTAATATGTTTGCCCGTTATCTCCATTTGTTTTTACTATTTGTTTTTTGTGTTCGTGTCGGTTGTTTGTGTGTTTTGTGATATGGATTTGATGTTCATCCTATGTTCTTCCTATATGCGTCCTATGTAGATCCTATATAAAACCTTTGTGATTGATAGTATTTAATAGGCATTGCGCAGGGTAGGTGTTGTGTAGGAGTCTGTTCGTTGTTCTCGTTTCGTCAGTTAGCAGGTTAAAAGAGTTTAAGTATTTATGATGTTTATTTCAGCGATGGGTCCGTTTTTGTCTTTGACTTTGAAGCGTTCGTCGATACGATATCCGATGACCCATGCAACATCGTTGTCGGCACAGAGCAGGAGAACCTGTTCTTTTTGGTTGAGCGATAGTTTGAGGTTGGTAAGGAAGTCCGATATTTTTTTACGCCCGTTCATGCCGAGCGGGTAGAAGAAATCTCCGTCTTTCCAATGTCGTATGGTAAGTCGTTTGTCGAGGATGTCTTTGGAGAGGAAGCATCGCATTTCGTTGGCGTCAGGGAACGGCTCGTTGAGCGAAAGGGAACGCAGTTGCGCGTGGAAGGAAGGCAGCGCGGACCCTGTGTTGCGGAGCGGTGTGACGAGCAGGTAATCGCGGTCTTTCAGGAGGGAGAACTGTTCGGAGTAGAACCGTTTCCCTGCGTTTTGTGTCAGTGCGTTGTAAACGGGTTGAATGTTGGTAAAGCCGTAAGGGTAGAGCAGTTCGAACAGAATGGTTTGCGCATAAGAATACTGGAGTAGGGTAGGTATATGTATTCTGGTTTCGTCGGCATGCGTAGAGAGCAGTTGAGTGCCAATTTGTGCGATAGCATCTTCGATGAGGGGGATATATCCTTGTATATGTTCGCAAAGGTTGGCGAAGTGCATGATGTCGGACGGCGAATAGTTTTCCAATTGTTTGCGTATGGCATTCCGTTGGAAGCGGGTATCGGCGTTGGTGCTATCGGTGACGAAGTCGAGTTGTTGCAGGCTGATATAAGCAAGGATGTCGTTCCGTTGCACGCAGAGCAGCGGTCGGACGATGTATCCGTTTCGCGGGAGCATGCCTGCTAATCCTCTGATACCCGTACCCCGTTTGATATTGAGTAGAACGGTTTCCGCCTGGTCGTTTTGATGATGTGCCACTGCAATGGCTTGGCAGTTGAGTTGTTGCCGACATTGTTCGAAGAAGTCGTACCTTAGATTGCGTGCCGCCATTTCGACGGATATGCCTTGTCGGCGTGCTATGGTTGCCGTGTTGAAGTGAGTGATATGCAACGGGACCTGTAGTTTGTTGCAGAGGTCTTGTACAAACTGTTCGTCGCGATTGGATTCTTGTCCTCTGAGATGGAAATTGCAATGTGCAGCAATGCAGTTGTAACCCAACTGGCACAGGATATGCAGCAGTGCCACAGAGTCTGCGCCACCGCTAAGAGCCACCAGAACAGGTTGTTGCCTGTTGAGCAGGAGGTGTTGGTTGATATATTGCTGCACTCGACGAATCATTCTTTGAGGTTGTTGATATCCACGAGGTGATGTACAATGGCGTAGATGGTAAGTCCTGCGGGGGAGTGTATTTGGAGTTTGCGTGCGATATTCTTTCGGTGCGTTATGACGGTGTGTACCGATATGCAGAGTGCGTCTGCAATCTCTTTATTGCTAAGCCCGTCGACAAGTTTTATCAATACTTCCTTTTCGCGTTCGGACAGTTCTTCCTTGCTATTCTCCTCGTTGGCTGTTTTGCCGGAGGAGGAATGTTGCTGCAAGGTGAGCAGTCGTGCGCAGGGAATCAGGAGGTTGTCTTCAATTGCGCAGTGTGATGTTATTTCCTTTTCGATGAGGAAGATGTCGTACAGTGCAGAGTTGAGGAGATTGTTGGCTATGTCGGATGGATAGTACTTGACAATGAGGTTCTTGAGTTCCGTTAGTTTGGAGGTTATGTTTCCTTCGTTGACTGCACCGTGTTGCTTGGCGAAGACCTCCAGGTCGTATTGGGGCTTCTGATGTTGGAGCAGTGCTTGGATATAGGGGAAGACATATTGGTTCTCGTATATCATGTGCTTTTGTATTTCTTTGACATAGTCGTCGAAGCACTGAATGATAAGCAAGGGTATTCTGGAAGGGTTGGTGGCGGTGTTGACAGCCTCAATGAGTTTACGCCTGAGGTTAGGTAGTGCGAAGTCGAGGAAATAGTTGTGCGCTGCTTGTAGGTAGTTGACGAGTGCCTCTGCGGAGAGTTCGGCGATGTTGACGGGTGTCTGCCAGACAGTGTAGTTGACCACAGAGAGAAAGGTGTTGATATTGACATTATGTTCAAGGCAGACCTCTTGGATAGTTTTCTCGGCAACACCCATAGGCAATCGGAAACGGGCGATGATGGACAGTGTCTGGGGTTCGGCACACATAAGGTCGGACATTTTGTCGGAAGGCATGTACATGGCGTTGCGTATTAGTGTTTACGGATATACTCGATGAAGTCGTAAGGGAAAGGGTTCTTTAGGTCGGCTTGATGTTCTTGTTTGGAAATTTCTTGCCAGATGTGTTGGTCGATGTCGGGAAAGAAAGTGTCGGCGAGCGGGAAGGAATGGCGTATCCGAGTGATATAGAGTTTGTCGGCGATGGGCATGAATTGCCGATAGACAGTACCTCCTCCTATGATAAAGTTCTCTTTGCAAGGGTCAGCCAGGCGTAGAGCATCCTGAATGGAATATGCCATGACGGCACCTTCTATCTGTTCGCCTTGGATGTCGGAGATGACTATATTCTGTCGGTTAGGGAGAGGTCTTCTGGGCAGCGAGAGGTAGGTTCGTTTGCCCATAATAACGGTATTGCCGGAGGTCACGTTCTTGAAGTGCCGAAGGTCGTCGGGCAGATGACACAGCAAATCTCCTTTCTGCCCGATGGCATTGTTTAGGTCGATAGCGACAATGATAGAAATCATATACTTGTATGAATTTAGACGGCAACAGTGCCAGCGATGTGAGGGTAGGGGTTGTAGTTCTGCAGGGAGAAGTCTTCGTATTGGAAGTTGAAAATGTCGTTGATGTCAGGGTTGAGAATCATCTGCGGAAGCGGACGGGGTTCTCTTGTCAATTGCAGTTGTACTTGTTCGATATGATTGAGGTAGATATGTGCATCGCCGAGGGTATGGACAAATTCGCCAGTTTGTAGTCCACAGACTTGTGCCATCATTTGCAGGAGCAGCGCATAGGAAGCGATGTTAAAGGGGACTCCGAGGAAGACATCGGCAGAGCGTTGGTAGAGTTGCATGGACAGGCGATGGTCGGCAATGTAGAACTGAAACAAGGTGTGACAAGGAGGTAACGCCATTTGGTTGACCTCTGCAACATTCCACGCGCTGACAATAAGGCGTCGGCTATCGGGATGGTCTTTTATCTGCTGGACAACATTGGCTATTTGGTCGATAGAACCTCCGTTATAGTCAGGCCAACTGCGCCATTGGTGTCCGTAAACGGGACCGAGTTCGCCGTTTTCGTCTGCCCATTCGTTCCATATACGGACGCCGTGTTCCTGGAGATAGTGTACATTGGTGTTGCCTTGCAGAAACCACAAGAGTTCGTAGATGATCGATTTGAGATGGAGTTTCTTTGTGGTGAGTAAGGGAAATCCGTCCTGCAGGTTAAATCGCATCTGGTATCCAAAGACGGAGATGGTCCCTGTTCCTGTCCTGTCGGTCTTCTGAACGCCGTTATGGAGAATATGTCTGCATAGGTCTAAGTACTGTTGCATGGAGATAGCGATTAGTAAAGTTTATAGGTGGTTTTAAGTACTTTGAATTCTGTCCGTCGGTTAATCTGATTACATATCTCTTGTTGCTCGTGGTTAAGGGTATCAATAAAGTCCCCGTTCAGTTCCTGCCCGACAGGTATGAAATTATATTTCTGGTGGATAGCCTTATCGGCGACTACAGGTTTGTCTTTGCCATAGCCAACCGCAGTAAGGCGTTCTTGCTCGATGCCGTGTGCGATAAGGTAGTTAACCACAGACTCGGCTCTCTTTTCACTCAGTGTCTTGTTGCTCTTTTCGTCGCCTACTTTGTCGGTATGTGCAGCGAGTTCGATAGTGATGTTCGGATTATCTTGCAAGAGTTTGACAAGCGATTGCAAGCCTTCTTCCGACTGTGGAGTAAGGTCCCATTTGGCAAACTCGTAGAATATATTGTTCATTGTGACCGGTTTGGAGATGGGCGCAAGTGTAAAATCTTGTGTATAGGTCTTGCTATCGGTCAGGTTGAGCGTATTGAGTTGCTGCTTCTGGTTAAGATATCCTCGTGCTGTCGCAAGCATAACATAGTGTGCATCTTTTTTGAGCCGTAGCCTATAAGTCCCATCCCTGCGTACTTGCATACGGGTGTTCGTACCATCGTCGCCCACAAGCCGCAGGTAGGCGTCAGAGAGATGTTCCCCGTTATTGTCGGTGATAGTCCCTTCAACCGTAAATGTCATCTCGGGGAGAGTAAATTGATATATCTGGTCATATCCTTTCTTCTGTCCTCTGTTAGAGGAGAAAAACCCGTTCTCGCTCTCTCCCGCAAAGGTGATAGCAAAATCGTCGCCTGCTGAATTGAAGGGACTTCCAAGATTGTAGAGCAAGAATGTCGTATCAGCAGGAACGGCACGGAAAAGGTCCAATCCGCCATAGCCTGGATGCCCGTTCGAAGCAAAATAGAGAGAACCGTCTTTCCGTATAGTAGGAAAGAGTTCATCGCCTGCCGTGTTGATAGCAGGTCCCATATTGGTCACTCCGACCCATTCCCCGTTCTCATACTCTGCAAAATAAATATCTTTCCCTCCGTATCCGTTGGGAGCATCCGACACAAAGTACAGCGTGTCGCCTCCGTAAGAGAGGGAGGGATGACCGCAAGAGATAGTACTGTCGGCAAACAACTTCACTTGTTGCGGCTCGCTCCAAGTACCACTTGCTCGCTCCGACTTATAGATCTGTGCGCCTTGGTCTTTCCCTTTGATAGGCTTCGCGTACGAGAAGTACATCGTTTTGCCATCGGCAGAGAAGCAGCACACACCTATGTCGGGCGTCTCTTTTCCTCCTGCCGACATGGCAACGCCCGAGTCTGCTTCCTTAGAGGACTTCTCTTCGCCCGATGCCGCTGTACCCGTCAGTCCTTCCACCAACTCCGGCTCTTCCCACTGCCCTGCAGCGTTCTTTCTGACAGTATAAAGATTGTTCGTCGGCACACCTGTGATAGAACTGTTCTGCGTCGTCTTTTTGTTGCTACTGCTACGGTTGCTCGTAAACATAAGCGCATCCGTATTGTCACCTATGAACGCTGGCGCAAATGTGCTGGCTCGCTTGGTGTTGAATGTTGTGGCAGCCGATACTTTGTACCTGCTCGATTGTTGCTTCCAACTGTTGATTTGTCGGCACGCATACAAACCGCTCTGCGCTACATAGTTGTCGGGATGAGCCTGCAAGTATATCTGGTACTGCTTTTGAGCATCGGCATACTTCCCTTGATAGTGCAACACTTGTGCGTAATGAAGATAAACAATCGAGTCTTGGTATCGGTTGCGGATAGCATTCTGGTACGCACTCGCTGCCTTCGGATTATTGATATGCTTATAACATTCTGCCTGTCGGAATGCTACGTATGCACGAAGAGGCTTGTTCTTCACCGATACCTGCTTGTAGGTCGAACGGTAAATATCTCCTGCGGCATAGTATTCCCCAATGTCGTACCTCTTGTCTGCTTTCTTTATGCGTGCCTTGACGCCACACGAACCGAACAGTACAGCCACCATTAGGCAGGCAAGAATGGTATAATATGTTCTACATCCGTTATGCAAGTTCGTGTACGACGAGTCCCGAGCGTAATTTAGGTTCAAACCATGTTGTCTTTGGAGGCATGATATTACCGCTGTCGGCAATACTGATGAGTTGCTGCATCGATACGGGATAAAGAGCCAATGCCATGCGCATCTCGCCACTATCCACCCGTTGCTTCAGTTCTTCCAATCCACGGATACCTCCTACAAAGTCTATCCGCTTGTCGGAACGAAGGTCTTTGATGTTGAGTATCTCGTCAAGTATGTATTTCGACGAAATGCTGACATCCAGCACGCCGATAGGGTCGTTGTCGTCGTAGGTTCCGACTTTGGCTGTAAGAGAATACCAACACCCGCCCAAGTAAAGACTGAAGTTGTGCAATGCCTTTGGGTGATATATCGCCGTCCCCTTCTTCTCCACAATGAAATGGGTCGCTATCTTCTCTATAAACGCTTCGTCCGACAGACCGTTGAGGTCTTTCACCAAGCGGTTGTAGTCAATTATGTTCAACTGATTGTCTGGGAAACAAACAGCAAGGAAATAGTTGTATTCTTCGTTGCCCGTATGATGCGGATTCTGTTTCCTCTTCTCATCGCCAACAAGCGCAGCCGCTGCACTACGGTGGTGTCCGTCTGCTATGTACAGATAAGGTATCTCGGCGAATATATCCGTTATCTGTTGGATTGTGTTCTTGTCTTCTATAACCCAGAAACGGTGTTCGGTATGGTCGTTCTCCGCAACAAAATCATATTCGGGCTTCTTCGCAGTAATCTTGCGCACAATCTCGTCAAGGTCATCTCGGTGATGGTAGGTAAAGAACACAGGCTCTATGTTGGCGTTGTTTATCCGTACATGCTTCATTCGGTCCTCCTCCTTGTCACGCCGCGTGAGTTCGTGTTTCTTGATGATACCCGTCATATAGTCGCTCACAGAGGCTGCCACTACCAATCCGTACTGCGTGCGACCGTTCATCGTCTGGGCATACACATAGTAATGTTCCTCCTTGTCTTGCTTGAGCCAGCCTCTTTGTTTGAACAGCGTATAGTTCTCCTTCGCCTTCTCATAGACCTTCGGGTCGTGTTCGTCTGTTCCCGCTGGAAAGTCTATCTCAGGCTTGATGATGTGATACAACGAATACTCATTACCCTCAGCCTCTGCTCGGGCTTCTTCCGAGTTCAGTACATCATAAGGACGGGAAGACAATCTTGCGGCGATGTCTTGTGGAGGACGGATGCCTCTAAAAGGTTTAATGTGTGCCATAGTGTGGTATTAAAGTTAATGTTACTATTGTCAGTTCTTCTTCCTGCTTACTTCTTTTCTGCAGCCTTTCCCATTGCACAAGTCCCGTTGAACAGGGCGTTGGGTTCCACTACAAGGGTAAGGGTCTTTACCTCACCATGCATGTTCGAGGTCGAACGGAGCGATAGGGTCTGTGCAACATCTATCTTGCCGTCAATCTTTCCGAATACTTCGGCGTTCTGACAAGAGATAGTACCCTTCAAAAACCCTTTCTCGCCGATAACGACCTTCCCCGAACACTGCAAGTCACCTTCAACGGTTCCGTCTATGCGGATGTCGCTGTCTGCAATAATAGTCCCTATTATCTTGCTCCCTGCTGTCAGGGCATTGTATAGTGAGCCTGCCGATGAGTTTTGTGCTGTATTTGCCATAATGAACAATCGTTTTATGTGTTAGAATCGTTGGTAGATGGGCGTTCTGCCCATATTTCTGCAAAGATACTGCTTTTTTGGAACATTGCAAGAGGGAAAGGCGTTTTTTTGTTCAAGCCCAAAGGGTCTGCAGTCTGTCCTGCCCACCCCTTGCCCGTTCCGAAAAATATACCTACCTTTACCGCACTTATACCATTCGTATGCCACTTTCACATCATGCCTGTACCACACCCGTACCATACTTATGTCGCCTTTATATCATATTTGTACCTTACTTATACCGTGTTTGTCTGCTGCCTTTCACACTGCACAAGTAGAGGATAAGTAGAAGATAAGTAGAAGATAAACGATACACCATCGAAACAAAATCGAAGAAGTATCGCTACAAAATCGAAGCAGAATCAATTCAGAATCAATTCAGAAAATTACGAACATAATACCTTGAAAACATGGCAAAAATTCTCTTGACCGACCCTTTGGCTGCGTTGAGCGGTAGAGTAGGCGAAGACGGTAAAATCGTATTCCGCACACGCAACGGGCGTACCCATGCCTATGTCATTCGGCACCCGAACACAAAACCGCACAACGCCAAACAGCAGGCGCATACCACTCGTTTCGGCGAAATAGCAAAGCAGGTGCGTGCAGAAATGTCCGACCCTTCTCGACGCTCCTATTGGGAAAAGGAGTTCGAAGCCTACACCCGCCGCCACAATCCCGCCTACAAACGCCCTTTGTCCTCCAACGCCATCCCCGCCTATTCTTCCACCAACAAGCCCCCCATCACCACCCTCTTCGGCTACATCTTCCACTCCCTCTACACCCAATCCCCCTCCTAACTCCCCCGCATATTAATTGCTAATTGTTAATTATTAATTGTTAATTCTCTCCTTGCCCCAGCAATCCAGCAATCCAAAAATCCCTTATCATTTCTTAGGGAAACCGCATCAAAATGACAGGCTCGTTGCGGACGGCTGCCTGCACCGTATTACCGTTGCACGCGTAGCGTCCGTTCCAAAGTTTTGATGCGGTTGCACTGACCGTATATGATTTGATTTGCAGGTATGCAAATTATTCCATACCTTTGCAGTGTTTTTTGGATAACGCATCTATGGATAAAACCAATTGAGATACGCCTCCAAAGAAAAATATAATAATAGCGTTTGCTATTTATTCGGTAACATTCTGGAACGTGAGAAATTTTAGATTAGGTTACAACTCGAATAAGTCAGTAAATGCCTGCTTGTATAGTGGGCTTTGGCTTATCAGTTGTAACGGGTTATCTCACGACCTCAGAATGTGGATAAAGTCATTGTCCACTTTCTTTTGGTCGTTATGCAGATACCCGTTTGCTGAATAGAAAGCCAAACGCACAACACAAGCGATATGGCAACAGCAAACGATGTCAAAAGGTCATTCCTTGACAGAGTGTATTTCAGCAGTTCGACAAAGATGTCCGAACTGCCTGATGAGAGCGTACAACTCATCATTACATCTCCTCCCTATTTCAATATAAAAGACTATTCGAAAAACGGCTATCAAAACGAGAAACATTCGGATAGTCGTTGCGAAGACATTGGAGCGTACGAACATTTCGACGACTATCTTGATGCTCTGCTGCAAGTGTGGCAAGAATGCGAACGGGTTCTCAAACCCAATGGCAAGTTGTGCATCAATGTGCCGCTTGTGCCTATGTTCAAAAAAGATTTGAACACGCACTACAACCGCCACATCTTCGACTTACAGAGCAGTATTCAGCAATCTATCCTGCAACATACGCATCTATTCCTTATGGATTTGTACATTTGGAACAGGGTCAATTCCTCTAAACGGCTCATGTTCGGAAGTTATCCCTATCCCCGCAATTTCTATGCACAGAATACCACTGAATTTATCACGGTCTATGTAAAAGACGGCGTCCCAGTTCAGCCCACCCGAACGGATAAGGAACATAGTGTGCTGACCGAGCATGAATGGACGGCTTTCACCAAACAAATATGGGATATCCCCGCTCCCAACAAGGGTGATGTGGCTTATGGCAAACATTCCGCCATTATGCCAGAGGAGATTCCGTATCGTTGCATACGGTTGTTCACTTGTGAGAACGATGTCGTGTTAGACCCCTTTGCGGGGAGTGGAACAACACTCAAGGTAGCCAAAACGCTACGGCGGCATTATGTGGGATATGAACTCTACGGGAATTACAAACCGTTAATCGAAACCAAACTTAAAATGGCTGACTATGCAACCCAACAAAATCTATTTGGCGGACATATTTGATTTTCTGCAAGCATTAGAGCCACAAAGTATCGACCTTGTAGTAGCCGACCCGCCTTACAATATGCGCAAAGCCGATTGGGATACTTTCCGGACAGAGCAAGAGTACTTTGCCTTTACCTTTCGATGGTTGGATATGCTGTTGCCAAAGTGCAAACCGACGGCTTCCGTGTATCTGTTCAATAACGCATACAATTCTGCCGTTGTGCTAAACTATCTTCGTAGCAAAGATTGTATATTTCGCAATTGGATTACTTGGTATAAACGGGATGGTTTCAGCGCCACCACCAAGAAGTATGTCAATGCACAGGAAACCATTCTGTTCTACACCCTCTCAAAAGAATATACTTTTCATGCGGACGATGTACGCATTCCGTACGAATCAACAGAGCGTATGGCACACGCAGCCAAAAAAGGGATACTCAAGAACGGACACCGTTGGTTCCCGAACGAGAAAGGGAAACTATGCAACGATGTATGGGAAATTACCTCGCAGCGGCACAAAGACAAAGTCAATGGCAAAATACAGAAGCCGGCGCATCCCACCATCAAGCCCGATGAGATGATAGAGCGCATGATACTTGCCAGTAGCAACGAAAACGGTGTCGTGTTGGATTTGTTTAGCGGCAGTGGTACCACAAGCCGTGTGGCAAAAGCACTGAACCGGCAATTTATCGGATGCGAAAATAATGAAAAATATATTCCCGTTTTAGAGCAAGGAGGATTGCCTTATGACAGATTACCAGATTTTGAAAAGCATTGAGCAGTTGGCTCCGAACAACCTGTTTCTGTCTTATATCGTAGATAGAATACAGGACGACAACTATCGCGGCATTCAATGTTCGCAGCACAACCGCTTGTCTTACTCCTACTTCAAATCACTGATACAAACCATCTACGCCAAAGCAGGCGACGAGCAGTTCTGTATCCATATTGGAGATGATAACGGCATTCGGCAAACGGAAGCAACAACTTACTATGATATTGTTGATACCATTAAAGCATTAGAAGGAAAAGGAACGATTAATTCGGTTAAGAAAAACACTTTCCCCGATTTAGCCCGTGCGGGGTTTCTGTACAGATTTGACAAACAAGGGGAGAGAATAACCGAGTCGTTTTCCGTTGGTGAAGATAAGAATACCAAAAGGCGGGAAAATGTATGGGCAGTCCGGCTGTCGCCGTCGGGCGTAAAGTTTGTAACTGCCGGAACGGAATTTGAAAGACGGAAATACTATACCGACATGGTGGATGTCTTGACCCGAAGTGCTGCCACCGAGTTGGTGGAACTGCTTTCTACGGATGACAGGTTTGATACTGTCAGTATGGCTGAATTTATGTACATTCTTTCTGATGACAGAGAAAACATTCATTACAACGACAAATTACTGTATCTGACAGAATACAGGCGTATGACCCAAGAACAGAAAGACAAACTGACGGCTCTTTTGAAACTATATTGCGACCCTGAAAGGAATCACGGGTCTAAAACGAACGCCCGCGACTATCACAATTGGAAAAACGAGAGCCAGCAGATATTCGGATTGTTGTCAAACTCGACCTATTTCAAAGTGGTGGACGAGCAACTTCTCCTCAACAATGGTCAGTATGGCTTGTTTGTGCAGAAAGCAGAACGCAGGCAAAAGCCGAAAGATGCCTATTTCAAGTATCATCATATCAGCAAACAGACGGGGTATGAATTGCACCATATCATCCCTTTTAGTCGGGTGCAAACACAATTGGATGCCCAATGGATTGATGATGAACGAAACCTCATCTACCTGTCATCTGCCAAACATGCAGAATTTACCGCGACACGAAACAGCAATGTCCGTACCAGTTATTCCCAA
Organism: Prevotella sp. P5-108; assembly: GCA_963636305.1. Classification (GTDB taxonomy): domain Bacteria; phylum Bacteroidota; class Bacteroidia; order Bacteroidales; family Paludibacteraceae; genus Colicola. The sequence goes on along the minus strand of CAVHKB010000015.1, from coordinate 649 downwards.
CCGATATTGTCGTTCTTGCAAATAGACAGTATTGACAACATTATCACTATCAATGTGGAGCGAGGCGATGCGAAGATAGCCATAGACAGAATCAACGATATGGTTGAATACAACAGGCGGCTATTGGAGAAGTTCTATCATACGCCGACATAGGTTCTATCATACGCCGACATAGGTTCTATCATACACCAACATAGGTTCTATCATACACCAACATAGGTTAAATCATACGCCGACATAGGTTAAACTGTCTTGCTCGGCGTTTTTTCGTTTGTAACTTCGTTTATGCCCACCGTAGAGCCATAGCGTGCTATGGCTCTCAACTCCCCTTCAAAAGAAGAACATCTTATTCCCCTCAAACCAACCATCCCCCAGACATCCAGAATCCCCAGACCCTCCAGCCCTCTGTCATCCACCGTCGTCCTTCACCCGCTATTTGTAACTTCGTTATTGCCCGCTGTAGAGCCATAGCGTGCTATGGCTCTCAACTTCCTTTCACCAAACAAACAATATGTTCCCCTCCAAACCATGTAACCCCCTCTATGTATCAATGTTATTTGGCTATTATTTGATCGTTATTTGTTTCTTATTTGTCCGCTATTGGTAACTTCGTTTAGGCTAACTGTAGAGCCATAGCGTGCTATGGCTC
>CAVHKB010000014.1:6292-21135 GCA_963636305.1 Prevotella sp. P5-108 | reverse complement strand
CTATTCAAAGAGAATAAAACAGGATAATTAGTAATTAAAATTAATAATTAACCTGTAGGGTGGGCTTCCTTGGTTTATCCTTGGTTTTACCTTGTTCTTGATAGGTTTTTGTGAGGTGTGTGAATTAACAAATTCTTATACTGCCGCAGTCGGATAGATAAAATAATAGAGCGCTGCCCATTTCGACAACGCTCTATTAAGAAATTTACCTACTTATCCGAGCATGCTCAGTAGAATACCGGCTGCCACGGCAGAGCCGATCACACCTGCCACATTCGGGCCCATGGCGTGCATGAGCAGGAAGTTGCTCGGGGCGGCTTTCTGTCCCTCCAGCTGGCTCACACGAGCAGCCATCGGTACAGCCGATACACCTGCAGAACCAATCAGCGGGTTAATCTTATCCTTCGAGAACAGGTTCATCAGTTTGGCGAACAGTACACCACCTGCAGTAGCGATGCTGAACGCTACGATACCCATGGCAAGGATAAGCAATGTCTTGACATTCAAGAAAGTAGCCCCTGTAGCGGTGGCACCTACCGACAATCCGAGGAAGATAACCACGATGTTCATCAGCTCGTTCTGTGCCGTCTTGCTCAAGCGGTCTACCACACCGCACTCCTTCATCAAGTTACCGAGCATCAAGCAGCCAATCAGCGGGGCTGCATCCGGCAGGATGAGCGACACGATAGCCGTGATGACGATAGGGAACACAATCTTCTCGGTCTTGCTGACCGAACGGAGTTGCTTCATCTTGATGGCACGTTCTTTCTTGGTCGTCAACGCACGCATGATAGGCGGCTGAATAACAGGCACAAGCGCCATATACGAATAGGCTGCAATCGCAATAGGACCCAACAAATGGGGAGCTAACTTCGAGGTTAGAAAGATACTCGTAGGCCCGTCCGCACCACCGATGATACCGATAGAACCGGCTTCCGCAGGCGTAAAGCCCAGTGCATTGGCGCAAAGGAACGTGGCAAAGATGCCCAACTGTGCGGCTGCACCCAACATCAATGATTTCGGGTTGGCAATCAGCGGACCGAAGTCCGTCATGGCGCCTACACCAATGAATATCAAGCACGGATAAACACCCGCTTTGACACCGATGTAGAGCACATCGAGCAGTCCTGCGTCTTTCAGGATAGCCCCGTAACTATGGTAAGCGGGGCTTGTCTCGTCGAGAAAGGCCGCCCACAACTCGGGGTGGTACATATTCGCATTGGGCAGGTTGGTCAGCAACATACCGAATGCGATAGGCAGGAGCAACAGCGGCTCATACTGCTTCTTGATGGCCAGATAGAGCAGGAGGAAGGACACGAACAGCATCACTATTTGACGCCAATCCGCATTCATGAACCCCATGGTCTGGAAGAAATTCAAAATATCCGTCCACATAGTTGTAACTCCATTAGCCAAGTACAACAAGCAGGTCGTCCTGCATTACATTCTGCCCTGCAACGACGGCAATTTTGCTCACTACGCCATCGCAATCAGCCTGCACGGCGTTCTCCATTTTCATGGATTCCAATGTGAGCAGCGTATCGCCTTTCTTTACCGACTGCCCTTCGCTCACCATTACTTTGATAATCGAGCCGGGGAGCGGAGAGACAATCTTCTTGCCGCCTGCGGGGGCTTCTGCTTTAGGTGCAGCAGGCTTTGGCGCCTCTGTAGCAGGAGCGGGTTTGGGAGCAGGTGCAGCAACCGGTTGAGCTGGAGAGGCTGCCACGGCAACGGTCTCAATTTCAACGAGTTTGTCGTCCTGCATCACATTCTGCCCGGGCTGAACGAGTACGCTTTTAATTGTTCCGTCGTACTCGCTACATACTTGGTTCTCCATTTTCATGGATTCCATGGTCAGCAGCAGGTCGCCTTTCTTGACAGCCTGTCCGGCAGCGGCAACCACTTTGACAATACTTCCCGGCAGCGGACTCTTTACTACCGCCGTGCCTGCGGGTTGTGCGGCACGGGGAGCGGTGGTTGTGCTGCGCCCTGCAGCGGGTTTGATAGCGGTGGCGTTCTTTTGAGCGTCTATCTCAACATGGAACACCGTTCCGTTCACCGTCACTTCGGCTACATTGTTATCTATCTCATTGACAGTCGTTTCGTACTTGCGCCCGTCAATCGTAAAACTGAATGATTTTGCGTTCATCTGTGTAAATTATTCATACCGTACATCTTATTGTTCCATTGCGTACGGTGGGGTTGAACAATCGTTTTGGTGCATTCCTCGTCGTGCACGCCATTATAATAGAGGTGGAGAGCAAGCGCAATGGCTGCCGTACTATCCGCAGTGAGCGTGATATGTTCGGTGTCCTCCGCTTGCGTGTGAGCAACGGTCTGCGAGTGGGTGTCCGTCTCTTGTTTCTTTGCCTTTACGCGGGGTTGCATTATCCACCCCATCAGTTTCATGATATAGACAAAGACAAAGAGCAGCACCAGCACGAGCAGGAAGCCGATACCCGTGACCATCCATATAAACGGGGTGATACCTGTCACCTCCGTGGCAACTTCTAATAGTATCATATTACAAAGGTATATTAGAGTGTTTCTTCAACGGGTTGGTCAAGCGCTTCGTTTGCAGGTTCTCGAAGGCATGGATAATGCGCTTACGGGTGTTGCGAGGCTCGATAATGTCGTCAATATAGCCGCGGTTGGCTGCCTGATAGGGGCTGGCGAACAGGTCGCGATACTCTGCCTCCTTCTCGGCGATGAACTTTTTCTTCTCCTCGGGGTCTTCGATGGCTTTGATAGCCTTGGCTTGCAGCACGCCTACGGCACCGCTTGCACCCATTACGGCAATTTCGGCATTCGGCCATGCATAGCAAGCATCGCCACGCAACTGCTTGCAGCTCATTACGATATGGCTTCCGCCGTAGGACTTGCGAATCGTGACGGTAACCTTTGGCACGGTCGCCTCGCCGTAAGCGAACATCAGTTTAGCTCCGTGGTCGATGATACCTGCATACTCTTGTCCTGTTCCGCAGAGGAATCCCGGCACATCCACGAGCGTTAGAATTTGGATGTTGAATGCATCGCAGAAACGCACAAAGCGGGCTGCCTTGCGGCTGGCGTCGCAGTCCAACACACCGGCAAGCCAACTCGGTTGGTTAGCAATGATACCGGTCGAGCGTCCGTTGAAGCGGGCGAAACCGCAGATGATATTCTTGGCGTAGTCTTTCTGCACCTCCATAAAATCGCCGTTGTCCACAATCAGGTTGATGATATCTTTCATGTTGTACGGCTTGTTCGGGTCGTCCGGCACGATGTCGTTCAGCGCTTCTTCTACACGCAGCGGGTCATCGGTGCATTTCAGCACAGGAGCCTCTTCCATATTGTTCTGCGGAATGAAACTGATCAAACGGCGTACTTCTTGCAATGCCTCCTCTTCGGTGGCTGCTACGAAATGGGTAACGCCCGATTTGGTAGCGTGTACTTTGGCACCTCCCAAATCCTCCACTGATACATCCTCGCCTGTGACTGATTTAACCACTTTCGGACCTGTGATGAACATATACGAGTTCTGCTCGGTCATCATAATGAAGTCGGTCAGTGCGGGGCTATACACAGCTCCACCGGCACAGGGGCCAAAGATTACGCTGATTTGCGGAACCACACCGCTGGCAAGGATGTTGCGCTCGAATATCTCAGCGTAGCCGGCCAATGCACAAGCGCCCTCTTGGATACGCGCACCTCCCGAGTCGTTCAGTCCGATGATAGGTGCGCCGAGTTTCATGGCTTGGTCCATCACATTGCAAATCTTCTGTGCCATCGTCTCGCTCAACGAGCCACCGATAACGGTAGCATCTTGCGCAAAGACGAATACGAGTCGTCCGTCGATAGTACCCGAACCGACTGCCACACCGTCTCCGAGGAATACCTTTTTCTCCATACCGAAGTCGTGGCAACGATGGGTAAGGAACATATTCACTTCCTCAAACGAACCCTCGTCGAGGAGCATATTGATACGCTCACGGGCGGTGTAACTACCCTTGGCGTGGTGTTTTTCTACTGCTGCTTCCCCGCCGCCGGCTTGCGCTTTTGCGCGGTTGTCAATCAGTTTTTGCAAATTATTTGTGTTCATAGTTCTACTAATTATAAATATGCCTCGTTTTTATGGGCGCTATGGATGTTATAATTTCCATCGACGTCACAAAGACATGCGAGGCATGTTAATTGTTAACTATTAATTTTTAATTGCTTACTTTGGTTGCTGGCAGAGTTCGGTCAGTACGCCTTTGGTGCTCTTCGGGTGCAAGAAAGCAATCATCAAGTTCTCCGCGCCTTTGCGAGGTGCTTTGTCAATGAGTTGCAGCCCTGCAGCCTCCGCCTCTTTGAGTGCCTCTTCGACATTCTCCACATTGAATGCGACATGGTGTACGCCTCCGCGTCCACCGTTCTTTTCGATGAACTTTGCGATAGTCGATTCGGGGCAGGTAGGCTCCAAGAGTTCGATTTTGGTTTGCCCGACTTTGAAGAACGCCGTGCGTACTTTTTGGTCGGCAACCTCTTCGATGGAGTAGCATTTTTCACCGGTTAAGAACTCGAAGAACGGCATAGCGTCTTCCAAACTGGTAACAGCGATACCAAGATGCTCAATATGAGTTGGTTTCATTGTTGATTTTTGGTTTTAATTTGGGTTAGTTTTTTTGGTTTTTAGTGCCTTTGCTCAAGTCGGCTTTCTTTCACTCGGGCATAAAGCAGAAATCTCTACAAAGTTACGGCTATTCTACAAATACTACAAGCAAATTACGGAAAAAAATATCTTTTATTGAGAAACCAATATTTTACACTACCTTTGCCCTCTAATCGGCAATAATATTCAATAACACCGTTTAACCCTCATCCTTTCGCCTATGTGGACCAATCTTACCAAAACCTCACACATCGTTTTCCTCGTTGTGGCAACCCTCATTGTCGTCGTATCGATGCTCTTCACCAACCACATTGCCAATAGCCTCGCGCAAGAGGAACGAAACAGAGTCGAATTATGGGCTGAAGCCACACGACAACTCATTCTTGCCGACGAACATACTAACATCGACTTCTTCTCCGACATCATCGAACAGAACACCACCATTCCTGTCTACATGGTCGACCAACACGGAAACCTCATCTCCTCACGAAATGTCAAGGAACCCAAGCATAATCTTGCCGAGTTCTATGCCGACAAAATCAATTACCTGCGACAAAACCAAGAACCCATCGAGGTACACATATCGGACGATGTCGTACAGTACATCTACTACGAAGACTCTACACTGCTCAAGCAACTCTACTACTTCCCCTTCATACAGTTCACCGTCATCTTTCTCTTTGTCCTGATTGTCATCTACACCCTCCTCATGACGCAGCGAAGCGAACAAAACCGAGTATGGGCGGGACTCAGCAAAGAAACAGCCCACCAACTTGGCACCCCCATCTCTTCTCTCAATGCCTGCAGTGAGTTGTTCAAACTCAATTACCCAAACGATGCTCTCGTCTCCGAAATGGATAAAGACATCCAACGACTCCAAGCCATTGCCGACCGCTTCTCCAAAGTTGGCTCTGCCCCTGTCCTTACCTCCGCCAACCTCATGCAGGTCCTCTCCAATACCATCAACTATATGCGCACCCGCACTTCCGAACAAGTCCACTACGCCCTCCAATGGAACGGACAACCTGTTCCGCTCGACCAACCCTTGCCGCAAGTATTCATCGAGTTAAACCCCACACTCATGGAATGGGTAATCGAAAACCTTTGCAAGAACGCTGTCGATGCAATGGAAAACAAAGGCAATATCACACTCTCTGTACTCGACGCCGACGACAAGGTCATCATCGATGTAACCGACACAGGTAAAGGCATCCAACGGAAACACATACAACAGGTTTTCCAGCCCGGATACACTACCAAAACGCGTGGGTGGGGACTCGGACTCTCATTGGCGAAACGCATTATCGAGCAGTACCACAAAGGCAGAATCTTTGTCAAGCAATCCGTACCCGATTCAGGCACCACCTTTCGTATCGTGCTTCGCAAAGAACAGTAAAAACAATTGTATTTCTTAAAAAATAGTAGGAACTGAAATCCCCTCTCGCTTGCTTCTCCTTTCCGCAAACGGCTGGGTGTCCCTTCGCGAAGCCCCGTAAATACTGACTGTTACAAACAATTTATATACGATCTATATAGGACGAACGAAGGACGAATATAGGATGAACATAGCAACAACGAAGAAAACACCTGCTCCAATCCCTAAAAAATAAACCCTCGACCGATAAAAGATTTTAGCAGCCAACGCCATGCTTCTAAACATTCTTTGTGTAAAAACTGCCATCAGTTCATCCTCTGTCGGTGCGCTAAAGCACCGTCCGATAGACAAAACAGTTCTCAAAACGCAAATCGTAGGGTAGGGTGTCTTTCGCAAACAAACCGAACACGCTCGCTCCGCTACCCGACATACTTGCATAAACTGCACCCAATGAATACAACGCCCGTTTAATCTCACCTATACGCGGATAGGAAGCAAAAACGCTGCGCTCAAAATCATTCACAACTGCTCCTTCCCACTTCGCTATAGGCTCCTTGATAATCTCTGGCAGAGATACTTCTGGCACGCATGGCACAACACCCTGATACGCTTTTTTCGTATTCACCGATACCTCGTTGGGCTTCACCAACAAAAACGCATACCCTTCAAGCGACAAGTCCACAGGCTGCAATCTGTCACCTATACCCGTCGCAAAAGAGGGACTATTCTCTACAAAAAACGCACAGTCTGCACCCAACGCACCCACCTCACGCTTCAGGTCCTCTTTGCTCAGTCCCAACGCAAACAACTCGTTCAGCGCAATCGCTGTATAGGCAGCATCACTACTACCGCCACCTAAACCTGCCCCCGTCGGAATATGTTTCTCCAACGACACGCTGACACCGCTGATGCCATAATGCAACGACATTTGCCGATACACACGAACCACCAAATTGTCCTCATCCCTGCAGTCCAAACCCATACCGCTCCCACTGTCTAAAACAATCCCTGCAACATTCTCATCTCGCTCCACAAGCAAACGGTCACACAACGGAATAGGGTAGAACACCGTTTCTATATCATGATAACCGTCATCTCTTTGCGATACGATATTCAACCCTATATTGATCTTTGCATTAGGATAAAGCAGCATATTCCCTCCTTTCTTTCTGTATCACTCCTCTGCAACTACTCTTTGCAGCCTTTGAAAGCATTCTTTCCTACCTCCACTTCTGCTGGGAATGTCATCGCAGGCAGGCTCTCACAGTCTTTGAATGCCGATGGACCTATCTTTTGGATATGGGCGGGAATAACAATACGACGGAGATTTCGGCAATTCATAAACGCTTCCTCTCCTATCGTCTGCAAACTGTCGTCCAATGTCACTTCACGCAACTGACGGCATTCATAAAATGCACCCGCCTCTATCGTCCGTAACTTCTCGTTAAATCGCACATCACGCAGACTTGTGCATTGCGAGAACATTCCCTTGCTCACCACTCGCAACTGCTCAGGAAGAGTAATCTCTTCAAGCATCTTGCACTCCTGAAACGCAAACTCTTCTATAACATGAACACGGTCTGGAATAAAGATACCTCGCATCTGCTGGCAATTGAAAAACGCACGCTTGCCTATGCGGAATGTCGTTTCCGGCACTTGTACACGCTCTATCGATATACAATTCATAAACGCCTCATCTCCTATAGCATAAGTACCTTCAGGGATCATTATCTTACGAAGATGGCTGCAAGATGCAAAAGTACCTTTGTTGATACTGTTCACTCGGTCGGGAATCACTACTTCCGTCAATTTGTCACATCCCGCAAAAGCATATTCTCCGATATACTCAAGGGTCACGGGTAACTTGATTTCCTCAAGATTAGAACACCCCGTAAATGCACCGTTATCTATCTTACGCAATGCATTCGGCAACTGGATATGCTTTATAGAATGGCAACGGTAAAAACAAGCCTGCGGAATAATATGCAAATTGTTCGATAACACCTGCTCACTCAAATTCTCGCAGCCATAAAATGCACCCATACCTAATAACTCCAACCCATCAGGAAGAGTGGCACTCTTTAGAAGACCGCAACCGTAAAAGGCAAAATTACCTACCTCCTTCACACTACGGGGAATACCGACGCTTACCAACTTCTCACATTTGTAGAAGGCTGCAGCAGGAATAGAGGTTATACCTTCGGGAATAACCACTTGCGTCAAAGTCTTACTACCCGAAAACGCACCTGCAGCAATCAAACGAGTAGGGAACTTGTTCTTAAACACAAACTTGGCAGGTACATCTTCATTAACGGCAATCAAACAGCCGTCTATATACAACGCACCTTTCTTCCAACGCTTTTCATTGTTCCATATACCTGTATTCGTAAACACATCCTCGCCGATAGATGTAATCGTCGAGGGAATACTTACCTTCACTAAATTTTTGCAGTCCCTAAAAGTCTCGTGGTCCAAACAAGTAACCGACTCCGGAAAAGCAATAGTGCTGAGAACCTTGTTCCCACGAAACGCACCGGCTGCAATAAGGCGTATCCCTTCTGGTACAACAAAACGCGCTTTGATAGTCTTGTCGGCGGCAATCAAACAACTGTCTATAACAAGAATACCATCCTCCCAATTGGCTTTGTTCAACATAATACCCGTACCCTCAAAAGCACTGCGGTACACTTGTTTTATACTCGGTGGCAATACAATACCCGTCAGACCCTTACACCCTCTAAATGCCTTCTCGCCTACAGAAGTAACACGGTAACTATATTCCCCCGCAACTATCTTCTCGGGAATATATACATCGCCCGACGCAGTGGGGTTATTCGTTACTTCCGCCGTATAATCATCCGAATTAAGTGCGTAAAGGATGTCCTGATAAACTGCAGTCTCTGCATATACGAATGTACTGCAAACAAGCACACTGATAAAGAAAAAAAAGCGTCTCATATTATGGGTCCTGTGTTATTGCGGTTTATGTTTGTGCAGCATAATATCAAGAATGCACTCATCTGTCTGCATCATTCCTTCTCGCCCGATGCGTGTAAGATTATGAATGGTTTGGTCGATGTCCTCTTCTACTATACCCTCTGTACTATCGGCGTACGAGTGCTGCATAGCAAGTGTGGCTGACAGAATCGCTGTACTGACGCCGCTCGTCACTTTCAGAGCGCAACCAGGCTTGGCACCATCGCATATCATTCCCGATATGTTCGCTATCATATTCTTTATGGCGTAGGTAATCTCCATATACGAACCACCCATAAGGTAGGTAATTCCTGCGGCACTGCCAGTAGAGGCAACCACACAACCGCACAAAGCGGATAGTCTGCCAAGCGATTGCTTGATATAGATAACAATCAGGTTGCTCAATGTAAGGGCGCGAATCAATCGTTCCTCGTCCACGCCATGCTCCTTGCCGAAAAGATAAACGGGTATGGAACACGAAATACCCTGATTACCTGAACCCGAATTCGACATAACAGGTACCATAGCCCCCGACATACGGGCATCACACGCTCCACATGTGTACGAGAGTATTTTCGTATAGAGCGTATCTCCGAAAATGCGGCTTATCTCGCGATTACCATCATGCAACAACCTGCCAAGACCGTGACCATATCGACCCGTAAACGATGTCTCTGCGGCACGCATATTCATCTCAACCCCATCCAACAGCCAACCGACATCATCCAACGATACACTCATCGCATATTCATATATATCCCTCAATCGAATCTTCAACGCAACATCCGTCTGCGAACGCTCCTGCTCGCACCTGCCGACACCGTTCGCTGTATCTTCCTCCGTCGGCACAAAATGCGTGTGACTGCCTTCTATCGTCGCTTCTGCCGTATGACCGTCTGCTGCCGTCATCTCTACATGAATATACAGTATATCAGGCGCGTCCGACACAATATGAATGTCTATAGGGACCTTCTCCATAAATAACTTGGCATCTGCAACTGCCTTCGGACATACATCACACAAGACTTCAAGTTGGTTCCTGCTCTGACCTATGGTCGCACCAAGAGCAATCGCTATAGGCAAACCGATCATACCAGTATTCGGAATGCCTACTGAAAGCGCATTCTTGTAGATGTTCTTACTCAGTCCTACACGAATACTTGCAGGGACAGAACCTAATCGCTCGCGCGACCGGGCTACACAAAGAGCAACTGCAATAGGCTCTGTACATCCTATAGCAGGCACAACCTCTTGTTTGAGCAATTCAAGAAACATATTCGAAAACTGTTTTAATGCAACCTATCGCAACGGAATAGGCTGACCTGTTACTGTGTAGTATTTGTCTTGACGCTTGATAAGAACACCGTAAGGCGTCCATATCTTCTCTGCACTCTGTTCGTCGGTAACAACTGCATCGACCGATGTTCCTCGGTCAGGTGTTTGCATTCCGAGCAAATAGTAAATGGCATTCTCTACCAATAGCAATCCGTCGTCTGTCAGATAGGCAGTGCTGTACTCCGACAGACCGATCATAACCAAACGCTCCGTCAATGTCGTACCATTCAATGTCGTACCCGCGGGCATATCTGCAATACTCGTACAACTATGCTCCGAATAAGGCGAGGCTAAACTGCTTATATCGGCATTCTCCCATGCACTGATAGCCGTCACCGCATTGGTATTACACCGACTGAACAATTCAATCTTCTGCTCCTCACCGCAAACAATGTTACGGAATAGAGCATGCGTCGTATCAGCAACATAAATACTCCGTTCTTGCGTATTGACAGCAGTCCCCCAGTTCCAAACCGTATTCTTGAATAGGAACGGCTTCAATACTAACATAGGCTTGCCGTAACCCTTCAAACTGCTAAAAGCACTGGCTCCACTACTCGGCTTCGGACCAATCACAAGCACTTCGTATGCCGAGTAGTCATTAGAAGACAACGAGGCATCTATCTCCGTAATGATAATCGAGTCGCTTCCTTGTAGCCACTCCAACAGAGGTGCGTCCTCCGCACTTCCAGGCGTCGTAATAAAACCGATCTTGTGTGCTGATTTGCTCTTCACATCAATAGTAGCCGTAGCACTCACAACCTCATCCGTATCGCTGGTAGTACGGACCGAAATGCTATATCTGCCCTGTGTGGTAGGTGCGCCGGATATCGTAAGGGTCTTGCTCGTATTACTGATACTGCAACTCAAACCGTTAGGCAATGCATCGCATTCCAATCCTGTCGCAGCGCCTCCCCATTGGAATACAATAGGACGGATAGCCGTTTCTTCTACTACCCGTTGTGTCGCATTATTCGATGTACAAGTAATGGTCGGATGCAGTACGCCGTCTGTTTCATAGCAACCCAAATCAGGAGCGGCCCCGTAATATAACAGACCTACATCTACTCCCGCATCAATAAGTACCGAGCCTGTTACCAAATGCAACAATGTACCTTCCGCCAAACTCCCGTCTGCCTGTCGTGCTGCTGTAATCTCCGTCGTATCAAGCGACTGAAAATCTGCCTCCGATACCGAAAATCCGTTCGACCATGAATTGTTCTTGCTTACTTTCACAATACTTTTGTCAAATGTATTGCTCTCTTTCGACTGGAAACTGATACAGTTCTCTATATCAAGCGTACAACCATTGGCATTGTAGAAACTATAATCCGAATTATTCAAATAAGCGGTGTTGTTATAAAGACGCACAGCACCTGCATTGCTGTTTTGATCATAACCCTTTACACTGTTTGCCACCGACAAACAATGATGCACCAGCACATTATGTTGTGTACTATAGCCTCCTAACTTGAACCCATTCCCGTTGCCCATATTAGGGTATTGTTGTAGAGTAACATACACACTGTTCTCGTCGGCATCAGTTACATATCGTCCATCCTTAAACTGGTCAAACCATACCTTGTCCGTATCATATCGCGGGTGATTACGCATATCAAAAAAAGACGGACCATTCCCGTAGCAAACACAATGCTCAATCACAGTTTCTCCGGTCGTTACCCGTTGGAAGAAATCCCATCCGTCGTCCGAATTGTTCCAACTCCTGCAACCTACATAATGGTTAGGTGCGCCATTGTGCTGCTTATCCGCAAAGCCATCCGCATTACCACCAAAATCACAGGCGGTCAAATTGCCCGACTTGTCCAATTCATAGTCGAAGTTATCATGCGAGTCTACATTCTTAATCAAGTTATAACCACCAACCTTCATCTGACAACCTGTGTCCGCAGAACCATAAATATCCAGATTTTCGAAGATGCAATAACTCCCCTCGTTGTATAGATTGTTCTTCCCAGAATAACGAAGAGTCAAATCTTTGATATGCAAGTAAGAGCAGGTGCTGGATATTTGCAACCCCCTTGTACCATAAGCAGTCTGACGAAAGTCCAAAATGGCTTTCTCGTTTGGATATCCTGCAATAACTATATATCGGCTGCTCGTCCCTGCTTTGTCGCTTATCTTGGTATTATCCAAGTCATATTGTCCGCCCAATAGATAGAGCGTATCTCCTGCTTGCGACAATTTACCGATTCCGTTACTGAATGAACAGGGCGTACTATATGTCTTACCATTTCCGCTTCCGTTGGGCGATGCATAGTAGGTAGTGGCAAATGCTGAATATAATCCGCCCATTAGAAGAAAAGCAATCAAATGAATAGAACGTAATTTCATAATATATCGATTTGTCGTTGATTATAAGTGTTTGTTATCAATGTTATAAAAGTGAATTTTAAGTCGCAAATATGTATATAAAATGAGCATTTTATGCCGCCAATCGTGTGTGGAAACATATCGTTTATACATCATCTCAAATAGTGTACATTCTGCTTTATGATTCCGTGTAGAGGTGGTAGATTGTGGATTAAGACGGTAGTTATACCCAGTATAGTGCAATAGCCTGTAGTTTGGTCTGGCGCCCCATATATCCAAAGAAAAAATAACATCTTCGTATATCATACCCTCTGCAAAGGAAAGGTGGTGCTGTATAAAAAAGTCCCGTCTGTAAAGACGCGACCACGGGGCAGTGTAATGATAGAAAGTATGCGGAGTCTGCTCAGTCAGCACTTTCCCATCTTGCACACGCCTATAACCTATCTGCACTACATCGGTGTTGGAGCGAAAAGCGGACAAGAGAACCTCATAGAAATCAATATCCAAGTAGTCATCCGAGTCTATGAAAGAAATATAATCGCCCATTGCATAGCGTAACCCGATATTGCGTGCCGCAGACTGTCCTTGATGAGACTGCGAGTAGAGTGTAATACGCTTATCTTTTGCCGCATACCGTTTTACTATCTCCAAACTATTGTCCGTAGAACCGTCGTCCACTAAAATAATTTGCAAGTCTCTATGCGTTTGGTAGAGTAATGATTCTATGCACTGTACCAAATAAGGTGCAGCATTATAAACAGGCACTATGACACTCACTAACGGCATAATTACTTGTCTATTAGCGATAGAAACAGTTGCTCAAACTGCTCTGCTTGATGCCTACGAGAGAACTGTTCCTTATGAATAACAGATTGATGAGTATAACCATTCGCTTGCCACTCGTGATATTTATCTAAAATAAACGCTTTGATTTCCTGTATATTAGAAGTGGCAATACCAGCATGGGTGTCCCGAATAGTCTGCGCCAAACACCCTTCGTCCGACGGTACACACAGCACGGGCTTCTCACACCCGAGTGCCTCAAAGAACTTGGTGGTCATCATGCCAAATGCCTTAGGATTGGTGAGTACAATGGCAATACTACTTCGCCGTAGTTCATCTCCTATTGCAGTAATCGGAATTGGGTTGATATCTGGTGTATGTAGATTGAGTCGAATAGTCGGTATATTTAGTTCTCGCAGCGCTTGCTGTATTAACGACAAATCCTGAAATTCGTATATCTTACCGATATAACTTATCAAGAACCTATCTGTTTGAATATCTTGTGCATAGAATTGTTTAGGGTCGTAACCATTGTAGATTAGATGTACATTCTTGCAAAAAGACTGAATAAATTCAACATGCCATTGAGATACAGTTGTGATGCAGTCTGCTTGGCGCAATACTCGATTCCGACGGTGTATATTTACTCTTTTATACAAATGCCGGAATGGGCGCACCCACCATTGTCTATGTGATTGATATTGTGCATTGGGTACTTGTTCATCCAAGTCTCGAATATCAACAAAGAGAGGAATATGTCGCTCTTGGGCTATCATATATGCAGTACGCAAAGGAAATGTAGAAAAGGTGGTACAGAAAACGAGGTCAAATACTTGCTCTGAAATCTCTTTCCGTACCCATTGTGTGAAACTTCGATTACGCCAATCAGTCAATAACGACCAAAATGAGTAGAAAGTCCATTGAAAGGTATTACTATAATACAATGGCTTTTCTATAATAGGATAGTGATGCTCAAAATCGTGCTGTTGAAAATGCTCTGTGTATACAACTATCTTATGCCCTTTAGTCGTCAGATAATCACATAAATAGCGCAGACGCGGCGCATAAGCCGGTTTGCCATACGGGTCGGTCAATATGAGAATACGAAGACTCCTCATTCCGGGTGGTTGGTGTAGTGGCGGAGGCCTTTGAGAAGTTTTTGATAAAGGGAGGCGTGGTAGGTGTCCGGGCGGAAAATGGTGTTGTGCCACAGCAGGACAACCTCACCATGGTATCGGCGGACACGGTCGAGCAACTGCTCGGAGTAGAAATATGCCTCGTCTTCGCTGAGATTCATATAGTTAGCATTGCTCAGTGTGCAATCCATTATCGTCAGCGGGTGGAGTGTGAGCGGGGTGAGCGTGTAGGTCTTGGGGTTAATCCAACGCACCGCACGAGTGGTCTGCAGAC
>CAVHKB010000014.1:0-5428 GCA_963636305.1 Prevotella sp. P5-108 | reverse complement strand
CTTTGATATATTCAATTATCTCGTCCATATACACCTTATATATAATGCGCTACTTTTTTCTATCCTCCTTGTATCCACCTTGTATCCTACTTATGAATTAAGAATTTCTTCTAATTTCATAATTCATCATTAAGCAACTCCCATTCGTACATGCGCTGTTCTATCTCGCGTTTGATCTGCTCGTAGCGGTGGAAGTTCTCTTGCGTCTGTTGGGCGGGGTCTGCCATACGCAACTCCATTTGCTTCTGCTCCTCCTCCAAACGGGCAATCGCCGCCTCGGTTTCCGCTATCTGTTTTTCTTTCTTGCGACGAGCGGCAGCCTCTGCTTTTTGTGCAGCATACGAAGCACTACCAACTCCTGTTTCGCCTTTGGTGGCGGGGGATTGCGGTGCTTTCTTCTCCAACTCTTGGAGGGTGTCTATCCGCTTGGTGCGCAGAAAGTCGTAGATGCCGCCGAGGTGTTCGCGCACCTTACCGCCGCCGAACTCATAGACCTTGCTGACCAGTCCGTCGAGGAAATCACGATCGTGCGAAACGCAGATAACCGTGCCGTTGAAGTCTTGCAAAGCGGCCTTCAGCACATCCTTTGATTGCATATCGAGGTGGTTTGTCGGCTCGTCCAAGATAAGCAGGTTGCATGGCTCAAGCAGCAGGCGTATCATTGCCAAACGGCTTCGCTCACCGCCCGAAAGTACTTTCACTTTCTTCTCCGACGCCTCGCCGCCGAACATAAATGCGCCGAGTATGTCGCGTATCTTTGTACGAATATCGCCCACCGCCACACGGTCAATCGTATCGAACACAGTCTGCTCTCCATCGAGCAAAGCCGCCTGATTCTGTGCGAAATAGCCTATCTTGATATTATGCCCGATTTTGAGCGTACCCATATAATCCAACTGCCCCATGATACACTTCACCAAGGTGGATTTACCCTCGCCGTTCTTGCCCACAAACGCTACTTTTTCGCCGCGGCGGATAGTGAAAGTAACGCCCGAGAAGACCGTATGGTCGCCAAAATCTTTGCGCAAGTCCTCTACTATCAGCGGGAAATCGCCGCTGCGGGGCGCAGGCGGAAAACGCAGATTGAGCCGTGAGGTGTCCTCCATATCCACCTCCAAGCGTTCCAACTTCTCCAACTGCTTGATGCGCGATTGCACCTGCACCGCCTTGGTCGCCTTGTACCGGAAACGCTCGATAAAGTCCTCCGTTTCCTGAATCATCTTCTGCTGATTGAGGTAGGCACGGACTTGCTGCTCGTGCCGCTCCTTACGCAGTTCGAGAAAATGCGAATAGTTGACATTATAATCGTAGATGCGCCCGAGCGTAATCTCGATGGTGCGGTTCGTGACATTGTCGATAAACTTCTTGTCGTGGCTCACTAACAGAATGGCACTCTGCGAGGTTTTGAGAAAGTCCTCCAACCACTGAATCGACTCAATATCAAGGTGATTGGTCGGCTCATCGAGCAAGAGCAGGTCGGGGTGCTGCAACAGAATCTTTGCCAACTCAATACGCATACGCCAACCGCCGGAGAACTCCGAACAGGGGCGGTCAAAGTCCTTGCGCTCAAAGCCCAACCCGATGAGTGTCCGTTCCATTTCCCCGTCAAAATTCTGCTCGCCTAATAGTTGCAAAAGTTCATTATTGTAAGTCAGTCTCTCGATAAGGTCCTGATAATCACTTGACTCATAATCTTCCCTCCCCGCCAATTCTTTCGTCAGTTGGTCTATAATATCTCTTACATCCAATATGTCCTGAAAAGCCTTTCGTGTCTCTTCTCGCACCGTTGTACCCTCGCTATGGTGCATTTGCTGTGGCAGATAACCTATACGGATATTCTTGTCATAAGAGATACTGCCTTGTGTCGGCTTATACTCGCCTTTTATCAATCGAAGCAATGTCGTCTTACCTGCCCCGTTCTTGCCTACGATAGCCACCTTGTCTTTTCTGTTTATAAGAAAAGATATATCCTCTAATATCGACTTGGAATAGAACTCTAAACTAACATGCTCAATGCAAATCATCCTGTTTCTTTGTTTTATAATCCACTATCCGCCACAATATCCAAGTCAGCAGAAGGCAAATGGAAAAATCTACACCCAAAAGCAGCAATATACTCCAGTTCCTACCCATTATCGCTAATATCACGAACAATATCGATACGCTCAACAGTACGCCTGTCGTCTGCAGATGGTTCAGTCCCACTCTCAGAAGCAGGTGGTGTACATGGTTCTTGTCGGGCAGGAACGGGGAACGCTTATGCTTGATGCGTGTAAACATAACCCGCAATGTGTCGAACAACGGAATGCTCAATACACATATCGCTACCGATGGTGCTGCCTTGCAAACCATTGTTTCTGGCACCTCGTGATAGGCGTTTATCTCGCAAAAATGGAAGACAAATGCGGTGATAATATAGCCAAGCAACAGCGAACCCGAATCTCCCATAAATATCTTGCGCTTCTTCCTGCCGAATACATTGTACAGAAAGAACACTGCCAAACTGCCTATCATACTGTATGCAAATGCCGCCCAATGCAAGTTGCCGCACAACTGAAAATACACACCAAAGAATGTGCAATACAATATCCCCAAACCCGATGCCAAGCCGTCTATTCCGTCAATCAAATTCAATGCATTGACAATCACTACCAACACAAAGAACGACAACAGGTAACTAAACACAATGTTTATCTCACCTATCCCAAAAAAACCGTGCAGGTTGGTCAATCGTATGTCCGCAAAAACAATCAGCGCAATCCCTGCTAACATCTCCCCGAACAGTTTGCTCAACGGACTCAAGTCCAATATATCGTCTGCGAAACCTATCATAGTCATCGTCAGTACGCCTATCAGAATGAATTGTGACTGTCGCACAGAACTTGTATCCACCTCAAACAACAGATACGCTGTCAAGAAACTGAAACATATATCCAATCCGCCTATATTGGGTATCTCTCCTGTATGGCTCGTGCGTTTGTTCGGCTTTACAACAAAATGCTTCTTCTTCGCGATTTCCCTCACAACAGGCATACCGCACAGACCTACTAAAAAACTGACTGCAATCAGCAACTGGGGATATTGGGTGAAAATATCAATGAACATGAGTCTCTTTCAATTCTTTTTTGTTGGTAGAGCGGGATTCGTCCAACTGCTCGTAGATGCTATTCTGACTGATATATTCTGGTACTATCTGTTTCATGTGACTCACCGTAAGGAATGGCTTCCCTTCGTAACTTAAGCGCAATAGTCGGTCCACCTTGTTCTTTACTTCCTCAAATGGGAACTCTCGCACTTTGGCTATCATAATCTTCGGGTTGACCGTCGGCAATGTGGTCTCTTTCTTGTTGAGCAACTCCTCATACAGTTTCTCTCCCGGACGAAGCCCCGTGAATACTATCTGTATATCCTGACCCGGTACAAAGCCCGCAAGCCGTATCATATTCTTTGCCAAATCCAATATCTTTACGGGATGCCCCATATCGAATATGAATATCTCTCCGCCATTACCCAATGTACCTGCCTCTAACACAAGACAGCACGCTTCTGATATCGTCATAAAATAACGGATAATATCAGGATGAGTCACCGTCACAGGACCACCGTTCGCAATTTGCTTCTTGAAATAAGGTATCACACTCCCGTTACTCCCTAACACATTGCCGAAACGGGTCGTAATGAACTTCGTGCAGGCGGGATTATCCTTCACAAGTTCCTTGAACATCGACTGTACATATATCTCCGCTATACGCTTGCTCGCACCCATAATGTTCGTCGGGTTCACCGCCTTGTCTGTTGAAATCATAACAAATCGCTCCACGCCATACTTTACCGCCATGTCTGCCATATTCTTCGTTCCCCCCACATTGGCACGCACTGCCTCATTCGGATGGTCTTCCATCAACGGCACATGCTTGTAGGCTGCGGCATGATAGATGACATCAGGACGGTAGTCTTTTATCACCTCCTCCACACGCGCTCTGTCCCGTACATCGGCAATGCACGCCACGATGTGCTGGCTCGGATACTGATTCCGAAGTTCAAGTAACAAGTCATGCAATGGCGACTCGGCTTGTTCGAGCAAGATAACCGAATAAGGCGAAAATGAAATCACCTGCCTTACCAATTCGCTGCCGATACTGCCCGCTGCGCCCGTAACCAACACCGTCTTCCCTTTCAGCGTGTTGCGGACATTCTCCGTGTTGATGTGTATCTCCGCACGCTCTAACAAGTCCTCTATTTTGATGGCGTCTATCGTTACAAGACGCTTGTTGTACTCGTTCTCTTCGTCTTCCTCGTGCCAAGCACTGATGTTCGGCGCAGTCAGCACGCGGATATTGTTGTCCAAGAATATCGCCAAATCCCTGCTCGGTACGATGTTCTTCATTTTCAGCGGAGATATAATGACATAGCGGATATCTTTCACCTTCATCATCCTTATCAACTTGTCGTCCAAGTGATACACATTCAAACCCAACAAAGTGTGCGTGTCTTTTGTCTTGTCGTCCTCGATAAATCCGACTGGACGATACTGCGCATCCATCGAACTGCGGAGCATCTTCGCTATGGCTATTCCCGCCGACTGCGTACCGTATATCAACACTTTCGTGTCCTTTCCTTTCGCGAGAGTCTCGTACAGCGTCTTCACCCCTACACGCAAGCAGAACAACAGCAGGAACGCAACGAAGATATACAGCAACGGCAATGTGTTCAACATCGGTTGCTGACCCGTATTGTGAACAATGATACCATTGATAAGCAGATTGCTTGCGCCCGTCAGGACTACTGCAAACAAAATCCGAATCGTATCGATAAAAGTCGAATAACGCAATATACCCGAATAGGTACGGAAGACGATAAAGAACAACAACTGAATGCTTAAAAGCAGATACATCTGCCATCGGAGAGGCCATATCTGATCGAATCCGTAATGAAACAAATTGAAACCTATCGCATAACTGACAAGATAGGCGACCGTACATAGAAAAAGGTCTAACAATAAGACACACCAACGAGGCAGATAGGATGTCGCAAATATCTGCGACAATTTTTCATAACGGTGTGTATTATCTTTCTTCTTATTAGGCATATCTGTTCGCAATTTAGTGTGGCTTTCCCCTTTCTCCCCCGCTCCGCAATCCGTATCCCTGCGCTCTGCAATCTGTATTCCTACGCTTCGCAATCCGTATTCCCTGCAATCGGCAAAGGTACACCTTTTTTTATATTTACACAACATTATCTTTCTTTACATATACAACCTCACAATCCCCTCAACCCAACTTTGTATGTTAATTGTTAACTGTTAATTATTAATTGCTCCATTGCATATTAATTGTTAATTATTAATTGTTAACTGTTCCTTGTCACCTCCCCTCCGCCATGCCCAATAAACACTACCACTTTCAAAGGATTTATATACGATTTATAT
>CAVHKB010000013.1:15079-22677 GCA_963636305.1 Prevotella sp. P5-108 | reverse complement strand
GGATAACAGCACCAGTATCCTTATTCTTGTATTGGGCACGCAATGACTTGCCATAATCCAAAGCGTTCTTCTTGTACTCCTTCAAGTCCTCTGACGGAGTGATTTCCTTACCAGTGATTTCCACAGGCTTGCTCTTGCGCAACTTCTCTATCCGTGCGGTCTTCTCCCAATCACCGAACCAGTTCTTGAAAGCCTTGGTGCGTACTTGTGCCCATTGGCGTTCGTTGAGTTTCGTAGGCTCTCCATTGGGCGCTTTCATATAAGTGCCGTCAGCCTTTGCCTTGGCTATTATCTCCTTCGTTTCGTCCTCTTCACGCTTTGAATGGTCGAGGTTTATCTCGTCACGCTGGGCGAGGCCTGTGCGGTCGACCTTTTCTTTTGCGGAGTTGAACGACTTGACGACTGCATCGAAAGCGTCGAGGGCTTTTGCAGTGTGCTCGGCACGCTCCTTGTCGCCGACAGTCTTGAGCCAGTTGACAACCTGCTGCCACATCTCACGCAACTTAGCGAGCATTGCAGGGTGTCCCTCCAATTCGTGCGCAAGGCTTTCCGCCATCTTCATGTCGGAGAACACCTGACCCACTGCATCGGCTGTCACCTCTTCGTCGATTTTCTTCTCGTCGTAGCCCACATCACGTTTGCGCTCCGACTTCGCATTCCACCACTCGTCGCCCATCAGACGCTTCACAGCATCGCGGAGCGTCAGGAACTCAGCCTCGCCGAGGCGGCGAATGGCGTGCGTAGCCTCGTGACCGAACACCGCCTCAATCGGGTTTTCGGCATCCTCAGCAATGTGGATTTCCTTCTTGCCGTGGTCGACATATCCGTTGTCCTCCATAGTGTCGTGCCACACAATCTTGTAGCCCATCTTGTCGGCAATGGACTCCAGAGCCGTGCGCACCTTGGACGATATTTTATTACGTTTGGCAGCAGCCCTGCGTGTCTTTTCCTCGATGCCTTCTGGTTTTGCTTGCCCAGTTGAAGAAGTCTTGCTATCTTTGCCCTCGGAAGAAACATTGTCACCGGGGGCGACAGCCCTGCCCCCTTCATTGGTGTTAGGGGTTGCTTGGGTAGCATCAGATGACGAGTTTCTTTCTTTATCCTTTTTGCTTTTTGTGTTATCAAAAGCAGTCACCACCCAATTCTTGCTTGCTTCGATTACATTGCCTTTGTCGTCACGAAGGTTCTTTCTTACGACGACAGAATATCCGTCTTTCTCGAATACGACCTTATCGGGTTTGCTCTTCTTTTTATTGATAGTGCCATTGTTGATAACATCATCAATGACATTCATCGCCTCATCTATATTGGCGAAGTCGTGGTAACGTTCTATGTGCTTGTCAATGATATGGTCAAGACCTTGCGATTTGGCTCTATCTCCCCATACCAGGTCAATGTCGCCGACATCTTCACGATGGAACACGCCGAGCAAATCGCCACTCTTTTTCTGCATCAGGAAATCGAATGCCTCCTTGACCTTCCCTTTGAACTGGTCGTAGATGTTGCCGAATGCCCCCTTGCCTATCGGCTTAGGCTCTGCGGTATCGCCCGCTTCATACGCATCGAAAACCGCCCAAAGAGCTTCCTCTGCTGCCATACGCTTCATATGCCAGGCATGACTTATCTTTGCAAATACAGCGTCCTCACGCCACGCCTTGAGTTCAGCATCATACAGAGCTTGTTCTTCGGGCGTACGCACCCTTACAACGTCTAAATTGGGATAATGCTCGTCCATGTAGCGGTTTTCCCACTCGCGCCACCTCTCTGATATCAGCTCATCTATCCGGTCAAATTCGCTTTCAAGCCAATCATCAAGTGTCTGATTAACGCCTTTCGCCCTGGGAACATAGGTTTCTGCCTCCTCTGTTGGTTGCTCGACCTCGGTAGGCTTCGCCTCCTCAGTGGCTTTCTGCTCCGTTTCAGTCGTAGGTTGTTCTTCGGTTCGTGGTTGCTCTTCTTCTGCTCTTCGTGCATCAGTGCTTCGGTCGGCACTCATCTCTGGCACATCTGCGAGAGATTTCTCGGGATTTTGTTGCAAATTCTCGGATTTGCCATTACCATCTTGCGCTTGGTCTGCGCTTTCTTCTTCGACTTGGGTTCTGCGCTCCGTGGTAGCGGCGACGTTCTTCCAGAAGTCGAGTTCTGCCTGTGCCTTGGCAACGGCTGCTTCGTGCGCTTCCTCGGCGGCGAGCATCTCGGCAATGTCAGCATCGTCCTTTGCCTTTGGCTCCGCCTTTTCAACCTTTTTCAGAGCCTTCTCCTTTTTGGCAACCATTCTGCCGACAACCTTTTGCGCCATCTCCTCGTTGCCTCCAGCCTGCTCCACGACAGCATCCCAAGCAGTATCAGCATCGGTCTCCTCGTAGAGAAGTTTACCTTTCTCATCCTTTGGCACACGCGACAAAGCAGAGGGCTGCTCTTCTTGTTGCTCAGCCTGTTCGGCTGGTTCTGTTTCCGTTTCGGCTTCGGGCAATGGCGCTTCTTCTGTTTCCGTCGGTTGCTCCTTGTACTCCATTGCGAAAATCTCATCAGCCGTCAGAGACATTACACGCTGACCATTGACAGGCGTGTCAAAGGTTACAACATACCTTCCATCCTCGTCGGCGCGGGTATCGACAGTGGCATGTACTGGGTTGCCGTTCTCATCCTTTACAGTCATTTCAGCCCCATAGTCATAGGGGGGCTGCTCTGTTGTTTCGGTTGTTTCGGTTGTTTCGGTTGTTTCGGTTGGCTGTTGCTCTGTCGTACCTTCGTCTGTTTGCTCCGTGCCTTCTTCGGTTTCTGGCATATAAGGAGCGAGCAGGCGTGCCAATTCATCCTCCGACCGCAAGCCACGGTTGGCTTCGTCAAGCAAAGTCTCGACTACGAAATTGTTGACATCGGTACTGAAAACTTCAGACTTGCCCTCTACACCATACACGACATTTCCGTCTCCGTCAAAACCCAATATCACACGAGTTTCGCCGTTGACAAGTATCTTGTTGCCGACCACGAGTTTTGCATCGGCTTCGGCTTTGAGGAACTCGTCAGTTATCTCTTGGGTTTTTGCCTTAATCAATTCCTTGCCGTCCTCTGTCTTGTCGATGCTGGCAATGGCAGAAGCCTCTACCATACTGCGTTTGCCGTCGGCGTCAACAACAACGAGAGGCGTTGAATTGCCAGCATCAATAGAGCCGTCGGCATTGCGTTCAATAGTACCGCTAACGATATGCACCTGACTACCATCGGTTGTCGTAGCGGTCACTATATTGCCGTCGGCATCCATCAGTTGCCGTTGTTGCCGTACGGTAAACTCTATCTCGTCCGCCGCATTATCCTTGTTGCACTCGACAGAGCCGCGGTACTGTTCGCGGGCATTGATGTAGTCGATGTAGGCATTCTTCTCCTCCTGCGACTTGAGTTGTGCCAAAGCATCAGCATCCGACTTTCTTGACAGATTTGCCATCCGTGTACGCCCTATAACATTCGATGCTTTCTGATAGGCTTCGACTTGCTTCTTGACACCTTCGGTTATACCCTGTCCGCCTTTCTCGTAGCCGACAGTGAAACTATTGTCCTTGTTCTGGTCAATCAGTGCAACAGCACCACGGGCAATGTCGCTCATCTCGGCGAGCGTTACATACTGTTTTGCCTTCAACGCCTTAGCAAAGTTCCATAGAGCCTCACGTTGCTCCTTGCCAGTGGTCTTGTCTGCCATCTTTTTCGCGATATAATCTGCGAAATCCTGGTCTTCCATATCTACAAGATTGTTGACCTCCGATTTCCAGTTGTCGCCATAGGCGCGCTGCATCTCCTGACAGGACTTTTTGTAAGCACGATTGAGTTTAGCCCTTGTCGCTCCGTAGCCGAGCAACTGGACGTGCCCCATTACAATACCTGCCACGCCGACACCGAGGGCTGTGTCAACCAAATTTTTGCTGTTGAACACACCTGTATCAGGGTCGGTGTCGAGTGTCTGGTCGCCGACGAAAAGAGCGTTCTCGACACCACCGACAACCTCTTCTGCGAACTCACCCACAGAGCCGTGCCAGCCGCCACGTTTAAGGTAGCCGCCGACAATCTTTGCACCCTCTGCGCCGCCAATGCTACTTATAAGGTCGGAAGCAGCGTCCATGGTTTTGCTGAGTTTCTTTGAGCCAATAGCATTAACCGCTTTGGATATGCCCTTACCCATATTTTTTGTGACGGCAGAAATGGCGGGTCCGAAATATTCTCCGACCAACTCCGACTGGTTTTCAATCGTGTTGGCAACTGCTGCCTTGGTAATAGCCTCGCCCCACGATACGCCATCCTCAGCACCGACGGCTTGCCATCTGCCGTCGAGCATTGCACCTTTAAGGTTGCCCGTGTTGCGGTTTACGGCATCAGCGGCTGTTCGCTGAAGTCCTGTCGTTGCGGCAGCGACACCACCTTCAACCGCATCACCGAGGACACGTGCGCCGTATTTTCCCGACATTGCAAGACCTTTCTTCATAGCCTTTTTCAGTGCCGTCTTGCCGAGGGTCTTTACCAAATAGCGCTGCGCAATCATCTGTGCGCCCTTGCCCGAACCTGCGGCGGGGTTTGCAGCAATCTGCAACATAAACACAAGCATATCAGCACTGGTCTGACCAACTGCCCCATATGCCGTCGACAGTCCATAATTGGCTTCGACAGACTGCGCAGTTAGGGCTTCGTCCAGAAGGTCTTGTTCGGTTTGCGTCAATGGTTTGTCCTCCTGCATCTTCTGCACTATCCTATTGATTTCGGTTGCAGATGCAAGTTCTCTGCTGCCGAATGGGTCAGTCCACGAAGTTGCTGCGCCGTGACCGAAACCGCGTGCAGTGTTCTCTGTGCCATACGCTATTTTCTTTCCAAGCCAACCAAGCCCACTCGACTTTTCAAGGCTCGCATTCTGTGCCTTTTCACGGTGAGCCTGTTCTAAGTGGGATTTGGTTTCGTCGAGTTTGTCGATTGCCTGCGCAAGTTGTTTGGTCGTTTCGTTTTCGTAACGTTCTTTGTCGTCCGCATCATTGGCTTCGGGGTTGATGCTGCCCAATCGTTCGAACCACGGTTTGTTTTTCTCCGCCTCGACGACTTTCTTTTTCTCGGCGTTCAGACGGTCGGAAAGTTCACGTCTTCTCGCATCGATATACCGCATGGCTTTATCGTAGTTTTCCTCCGAATTCAATGCGGTACCGAGCGCCAAACTCATAGAGGCTGCTGTTCTCTCTTCACCCTCATTCTGAATAGTCTTTTCCTCACGAGACGAAAACTCACGACCTGAGGTGTCGTAGGACTTACCGTCGGGATTGTCGAACCTGCCTGCCTTGCGGCTATTGTCAAAGGCTGTCTGTGTATTTTCCTTGACTGCATCAGCCTTGCTATTAAGTTTCTCGTTGGTTTGGGCAAAGGTTTTCTTCGCCTCTGCCTCCTGCTTCGGCGTTGGCTTGTAGGCGTTCTTGTGTTCCTGTCGTGGCAGAACTCCAGTCATCTCCAACTCGGTGCGTGTAGGATTGCCGTTGCCGCTGACTTGTGACAACATTTCGTCAACCGAAGTGAATGCTGGCTTCAAAGGTGCGTGCCAATTATTCGAGGGCTGCTTTGGGGTAGATTTGGGTTGCTGCGGCTTTGGCTGCGGCTTGCTCTGCGTGGTGGTCTTGCCAGTGGGCTGCGTCTGTGCAGGAGCGGACTGAGTTTGTGTGGTCGGCTTTTTAGCAGGGTATTCCTCTGCCACGACAGACGAGAGCTGGTCATAAGAGCCGATGTTGTAGCCACGCTTAGAGACAGCATCGTAAAGCCTCTTACGCCTTACGGGGTCTTGCATACCCTTGTCGAACTCATCCTTTGAACCGATGTTAAATCTTTCACTCAGTTTGTTATATAGGTTGTCTAATTTCTTTCCCATCTTCTACCAATCAATTTTTTCTTTAGTTCTCGATTTTGTTTTTCTTCCCAGCCGCGCGTCAATGTCGGCACCGCCGTTTTTGTCGTCGGCGTAACCCTTACCTACAGGCTCACGCACCGTGATTGTCTTGGTTGGGTCGTAGGGGCTTCGCTGCTTCTTCTCCCTGTAGTTGTTGCCGCCTTTCTCGGAATAGTAGTCCTTGATTGCTGTTAATCGGGTACGGACAGAAGTCAGCCCAGTTGGTACGAAGCCACGGCGCGCGAGTTCTGTGTATGTGTCATCTACTTGCGCGTCGCTCGGATAGAAGGATTCACCGTCGATGATGATTTCATTCTTCCTATTAGAATTGGAAGAACCGCCACTGCTGCCGCCACGTGACTTTGTCGGGTGGGTGTCCTTGTAGGTTGCGCCTTGGTGGGCGGCACGGTAGTTGCCAGTTGCTGTCTTGCCAGCATTGGTGGCGTTGGTTGCCTCAATCTGCCCTTTTTCGGTTGCTGCACCGATGCGGTTTTTCCGTTGTTTCTCCTCCAGGTCGCCTTTCTTGATTTCTTCCTCGACAGGCCACAACGACTTGTCGTGCTCGTACTTTTCTGCGTCACGCTTTTCCTTAGCCCGCTTGAACCAGTTGGCTTCATCCTTGTCAGCCATCTCCAGTAGTTTGGCTTTATAGTCGTCGTCCTGCTTCTGCCACATAGCACGGAGGTCGTCCATGCGTTTCTGCTCCGCCTCGCCCATCATCTTCTCGCGCTTGATGTTAGGTGCTCCCTTGGAGACGAAGTACATATTAGCCAGAGCAGAAAGACCGTCGCTCACGGCAGCAATGATTTGGTTGCGGCGTTGTTTCTTCTCCAGCCGCTTCCTTTCTTCCTCCGACTGTGGCGGATTTAGGTATTGAAACAGTTCGACCTTAGATTTAAACTGGTGTTTCTCGCCAGTCTTTGGGTCGGTGTAATCAAAGGTATATCCTTGCTTGGTGGGCTCCGTTGTTGTCTTGTCGTTGTCCGTCAAATCCTTTGCTGTCTTAACCTGCGACTGAGCATCTGTGTTGGTCTCTGTCGTGTCAGTAGTCGGTGTCGTTGTGTTGGCAGTCGGCTGGTTGCTTACTACTGGTTGCGGTTGCGTCTGAACAACGGGAGGTGCAGCGTTGCGGTTGAGAGCCTGCATCGTCGTTCCCTTGTCCATCAGTGCCTGATGTTGTTGAGCCGTCGTTAGTCCATAGTCGGCAACGGGATTTGTCGTGTCGACAGGTGCAGTCGTTGCGGTGTCGGCAGTCGTAGTCGTTGCTGCTTCGGCAGGAGCAGTAGTCGCAGTATCATTGTTCTGACCTACCTCGGTGGTACTATTATCCGTAGCGGCTGCGATGTCCTGAGGCACTACCTCTTCGGTCTTTTCGTTTCTTCTTCCCATACCTATTTGTCGAATTTGTCCTTGATACCTCCGAAAGAGGTGGCACTCTGCGCCACCTGCGATGCAGCCTGAGCCAACATGTTCGCCTTGTTCTGGCTTGTCTGAATTTGAGCGTTGGTGTTTTCCTTGTTGTTCTGCTGATACTGCTGCTCGATGTTGTCCTTGCGAGCATCAGAAGCCGCTGCAATCGAACTTGTGGCATCTGCCAAGGCGTTGAGATTAGCCGCCTTCTGAGCAGCGACCGATTCAGTACTTGCACCAGTAACAGCATTTGCGCCCTGCGCCGCCTGTGTCTGTTTGCGGA
>CAVHKB010000013.1:0-15069 GCA_963636305.1 Prevotella sp. P5-108 | reverse complement strand
GTTGTTCCTGCGTGTTGGTCAGCAACCGCTGAGCATCGGCACGCTGTGTGCCGTCCTCGTTGTATCTGCGGTTGTACCAAGCCTCGTTGTTGGCTTTCTGCTGATTGAGCATCTTCTGCTGCTTCTTGGCTTCTTTTGCACCCATTATGCCGCTGAAGATACCGGCACCTAAATTCATCGCACCACTTATAATCTGGCTTATCATATAGTTAATTTTTATCGTTAGTGCTCAAATTTAATGGGTTACATTTGTAGAGGTCATATTAATATTAACCGACAATGGCAAAAAAGAAGATAACGGATGTGGTCGCTCCCGAAGCGACACCTATGGAGCAGACACACAAGACGGTGCGGATTGGCAAACGCGCCGAGATGCTCCTGTCCAGTGTGCTCGTACAGGGCGAGAAAAAGTTCCTGCAACGGATGGAGGAATTGGAGGCGCGCGACTATTGCAACTGCTATATCAAACTGCTTCAGTTGGCAATGCCCTCGTCGCCGACAGGTGGCGGCGAAAGCATCGGCGGTGGTGTGACCGCACTAATCAATAATCTGTCAATTTCAATCAACCAACGATGAATGTTACCATAACCATTGACCGCGATAAGGTGTGCGACGATGTTGCACAAGAAACGGTTTACATTGGAGGCCGCTCTGTTTCGGCTGCTCCAGAGGCTTTCGACAAGGTGTTTGTCACTGACGACGACCGCGAATATCTCGACACGATGATACGCGATGCATGCAGTGCGCTGGCGCTTACCCTTACAGAGTATGTCGACACCGCTACACCGCTCACGCCAAATCCCAACGGACAGGGCAATTATGTGCTTACACTTGCACTGCCTGACAACGTAAGTGAAATAACGCTGTCATCGCTGCCGTCGGATGCACACAACTATGTAGTTACGTCGGTGCTTGCCGACTATCTTCTGCGCATCGGTGTGGAGAGTTACCAGACCTATGTGGAGCAAGGTAAGGCGTTGCTTGAGACGATAGTCAACGAACTGAGCGAAAGGAAAAGAGTGAAGTACAGTGAGAAGGTAAAAGAAAAGGAGGCTATATGACGAAGAAGATAACCGTCACCTTTTGGCGTGACGAGATAGAATATGATGTGCAGAGCATAATGAGCCTGATTGCAGACAGTCTGCCAGCCGACACGCCGCACCACGTCAAGCACCAGTTGCAGGACGTGTGCGAGGGAGAGAACGAGAGACGAACTTGGCGCTACTGTAACAGGGCATATCAGGACGTTTGCACGGTGGTGTCGTCGCTCATCAGCGTTCCCGTGGCAGACGAATCCACCATCGACAACACAAGCGGAGCACCCGAAGCCTATAAACTCTACATGCAGGTGGCGGACAACTGGGCGAAGCACCAGACCAACACACTGAAGGACTACGCCCACGACTATATCGTTATGTCCATTATTGTGGAATGGCTGTCAATCATCATGCCTCAGGCGGTGGAGACCTACGAAGCAAAGGTGGCTATTGCACGCGACGGCATCCGCAAGAGCCTCGACGACGCTGCCAAAATCGGTCGCGTTAAGCCATATCCGTTCTAAAGAAAATTGGGGAAAATCCCCTAACCAAAATATTCCGTCACAAACATTTTAAAACGCAAAGCAAGTATGCGCAGTTAGGGGATTAAGCCTTTGCTCGCATACTTGCTATCTGTTTGTGACATAGGCAAAGTTACACGAAAAAACCGAGAAATCGTATGAAAAAACAAGAAATCTTTGCCGAGGTGCTTGACATTGTTTCCCGAACCACGGAAATAAGCACCAACCAAATCCTGTCGAAAGGGCGTGAAACGGATGTTGTAGATGCAAGAACCATCGTGGTACGTGCATTGTTGTTCATCGGATTTTACCCAAAGCAGATTGCACGACTTATGCAGATGTCAACAGCCAATGTCAGACGCATACTATCGTTGTTTGACATACGCAAGTCGGCAAGCAAGCAACTTGCAAGTAACACGAACAAAGTACGAAAGCACATTGAAAGCAATCAGTTGTATATGGATTAAGCGGTGAATATCTTTAAGCGCGGTTAATATTGACCGAGTTTAAATCTTATTTATCATGACTGCTGAAGAAATGTTGGCAATGCGAGGCGTTGCTCGTAATGCGTGGAGTGAGGACAACGGTTATTATCCTTACCATTGTGGCAAGAAAGGACATAGCGGACAGCGTGCAACGGGCATTGCCCTGGGCGCAGTAGGTGTGGGACTTGCCGTGTTGGGTATCCCTTTGGCTCTCGTTGCCGCCAAAGCATTTGCATCCAAAGCGGAAGCAATGGCTAATGGCAACTCGCAGATGATTGGTGAAACAAACAATCTTGTGCGTACAGTGGCGGCTGGCTTGCAGATGGAGTCTCAAAACCGAGAACGTGCCATCCAAATTGAGCATAGTGAAAGGGTACAAAGTAATCCAACTGTGCAGAGTTATATCGACCTTGCAGCTGGTGCAGGTGCTTATAGTGGTAGCAACTCTGCCTCTGATGCACAAGCGGCGGCTACTCTTGCGGCTAATGGCTATCTGTCAAATCCCGCGGTTGAGAATTTCTCTTTTGTGAGAACAATCCCTTACTCACAACCACAACCATGCTGCAATAGTGGTTGCAATGGTTAGCACCTATGCAGATGGCGGTGGGTGGTCTGCCGCCGTCTGCTTAATTCGTGTGTTATGTTTAAGAAGAAAATCGACATTGACAAACTTACGACGATGACCCCAACAAGCAAGTTTGATTTGAAGATGCAGTGCCTGGCGATTGCCAACGGGAACGTTGATGAGGCAATGAAACTTTATGCCTTTGTTGCTGATGACTTAAATATCCCCGACATTGCCACTCCGCCACCGACTACGATGCAACAAGTAAAGGCTATTGCAGGCAATGTGTTCGGGTGGGTGAAGGAGAACAAAGATGATATTGTTGGCATCTACGATTTCATCAAGAGTATGCGTGCAGGGAACATCGCTACCAAGGTTGTCAATGACTTGCCACCTTTGAAATGAAAGTGATGAATGTGACAATCCCTATTTATGGGGACAACGATGAAGAAGTCGAGGTGATGCGTCAAGCGTGGGTGGATTTCGCAAATGGTCTGCTACGTCATGGCGGCGTGGCATCGGCATTGAAAACCGCAGAAGCATTGCGGATGTGGGATAAAAATCCGTTGATTAGGAATGCAATAACCAAACATTATAAACAATGAATATGATACAAGCACTGAAGGCTATATACGACCTTTTGAAGAAGAACTACGAAACGGTATCTGCCAACAATAAATACTTGGAGCAGATATATGGCGAGATGACAGCCAACGACATATCGTTCTCCGACACACCGGATGAAGGGGAAACGATTGACTGATTTCCGGGAATGGCAAAATATTATGGCTATGATTAATGTAACTCCTGTTTCCATTACTGCAACAGCACAAGAGTATGCGTGTTCGGTTGTCGAAAACCTGTGCCAATCCTATTGCTTGGCACAGAGTGTTCAACCGCAAGCATCGGTGGCTTATAGTGTGGCTTCACAAGAAACAGTCAACGGGACTACCTTTGTGACAATGCAAGCGGTCGGCTCGATTACCTATCAGCCGAAGAATAGCAAGTGCTGCCGCCCGCAAGTGAAGATGTTTACGGAAACCTTTGACATAATCTTCAAAGGCACAGGGACACCGACATTAGCGGTTACGCAAGGGACGAGCAATGAGGCACCAGCCAATGTGAAATGCAATGGTAATGTATGCGCCTACTCCATCGTTACCGATGTGACTATTACCGCTACCTTTCCGAGTTAGCAATGTGGTTGCTGATAAAGATAACATTGGCGTGCGTGCTACTCAATCACCTGGGGCTCGCAGAAGAAATCGCAAGAAGGCTGACAAAGAAACGGCGGTTGCTTCCACTCACTTGCTCTAAATGCCTTGCCTTTTGGTGTTGTCTGCCATACTCCATCATCGTTCTTCGGTGGGGAGTGGCAGACGGCATCACCGCGGCTCTGCTTTGCGCCTACCTTGCTCTATGGATAGAGTTAATCTTCGGCTTAATACACAAACGTTATGAAAGACTATGGCAAACAATGTAAAGTACGTTCCGCCAAAAAAGACGGTTTACAAAAGCATCCCCAAAATAACCTGTCCGAAATGCGGAAAGTAAGACAGAGCATCGAGGCATTTGTCCATTGCTTCAACATCGGCAGAGAGGCTATTCAAGGAGGTTGACAAGTTCTTTCTTAATATCGTCATCAATGTCACGGTATCGAGCAAAGGCACGACTACCCTCTTTGTGTCCCGACATTGAGCCAACGAGGTTTGGGTCTTTGACTTTTTTATAGAGGTTGCCTATGAATGTGCGCCGAGCAAGGTGCGAACTTGCAACCTCATTGATGGGTATGCGTTCTTCTCTTCCTGTTCGAGAATTATAGACAAGCACTGGCCGAGTTATGCCGCATACGGTAAATATCTTCTTGATGGTTGCGTTGTATTTCTGACTGGAGATAAAAGGAAAGAGTTTACCACTCCTATCTACGTCCTTATATTTTTCGATGAGTGACAAAGCCCTGTCGTTTAATGGGACTCTTACCGTATCAAGTCTTTCCGTCTTGGTCTTTATCGGCACATATTCAATCGCTCCGTTGACAATATTGTGTTTGGTCAGGCTCATCAGGTCGGACACACGACAACCGATGCAGCACTGAAAGATGAATATATCACGTTGGGTTTCCAATGACTGGCTGTAGGACAAATCAAATTCCGCAATCGTATTGCGCTCTTCCAATGTTATATAATAAGGCGTGCCATATTTTTCCGCCTTTATAGTAACATTCTTCGCTGGCGATATTGGCATCAGCCCAAGCGATACCATCTCGTTGAGTAGGGATTTCAGTCTTCGGAAAACGCCACAAAGATAGTTGTCACCTCTTTTCGCTGCTTCGCCATCCCTTATAAATGTGAGAAAACCACGGAGTGTCTGCTCGTCAAGAGTTCTTAGCATAAGAGTGAATTTAGGCTCGTGACTTCTTCGATAGTCCTCATATCGTTTTAGTTGATTTTTTAGTGTGATGTATCCCTTTGCCGTAGTCGGTGATATGTCCTTGTGTACAATAAGGTCTTCAAACTCCTCGTCGAGAGAGGCGGCATTATCTTCCTGTGGGTGTATCGCTTCTTCGACCAGGCTTTGCAGTTTGGCACTGTCGTCGATAACAGAATAATTTGTCTCGTAGGTTCTCATAATGATATCTTTCAACTCCGCTACTCCACCATCAATCCGTTCCCTCGTTCCTATCGGGCAGAATGAACGCTTCTTTATGCACTCGTGTCGAGCATCCCATAGAGATGGTAGCACCATTAAGTGACTTGTAAAAAAGAACTGTCGCCTACTCCCGTCGCTCAAACGAAATCGTATTTTGGTTTCGTCTTCTTTTAGTGTTCTAATAAATGCTTTTATTGTCGCCATACCAATATGTGTTTGTGCAAAGGTAGTAAACTTGCTCAAATCTTGCACAATTTTTGTGCAAGTTCACGCACAAAAGCACACCAATACGAACTTCCTACTTGCATAAAACACTATATCCTAAAGCATTGCATTATCGTACAATTCATTCAAAAACATCATTAATAATCCTTCCTGGACAACAAGAGTATGCTAATTATCAACAAGTTAGCGATTTTAGAGAGATGATTTGCTTAAGATTTGCACAGCATCCCTAAAGAAACAGAGGAGCGGTTCTCACGAATCACTCCTCTTTCTTTACAAACTTCCAACAAAAAAATCAATAAGAAAACTACTCAGCGTAAAACGTTGTTGTCTTTTGGTGTTGTTTCGAATGATGCACCTGTGATTATGCTGCCGGGGGCGAGCGATGTTGTGAGTAGTAGGCGGAATGCCTTGTAGGGCGAGCCACATAGACCACGGATATAGCGGTTCTTGCTCGAACTTACAAGATGCCACGACTTATAGTCCCTCGTTCCATAGAGCACAGTGCCTATGTTCTCGCCGCGGACAATCACATCGTTAACGGTCTTGAGGGCGTTCTTGTCGCCGAAACTGAACGGACGCGTTATGGCGAGCGTGCCTACCTTGGCTGTCTGTTCCTCGGACACATCGAGTATCTTTGTCTTTCCAGCAGAGAGATAATCCCTTATCTGCAACACTGAGTTAGGATAGGAATTGGCTACGGCTATCGGGTAGCCAATCTCCACTTGTCCCCACCGCTGACTGCGAAGGGAGTATGCCATTGCGATGGTGTTCTTGGTGTTGATGACGAGGATGCGCTGCCGTGGATAGTCGTAGGCTATAAGGCTGTCTTTGACGAAGTCACGGAACGAACTAAACGACAAGTCGAACTTGCTGAAATATATGTACAGTAATTGTAGTTGGCTCCAGCCTTTGAGCCCGGTAGGGTCAAACCATTCGCCATCCAACTGCTCCGATACGCATTGTGTGGTGCTGCCTGACAGCATCATCAGTCCACGGTCAGAAGAGAAAAGAATAGCATCGTCGGTCTGCGTGATTGTCTTATAGTTGTTGCATACGTCACGTGTCACGGGAGTAACAGTGGAGATGCTTCCTTTCTCGGACAGCGAGAGAGCCCATATCCCTTCATCGGTAAAGGCGTAAAGCGGATATTGTCCGAACTGACCTTCAGAGAGGGCGGTCGTTATGGTTGACAGTCCAAGGATGTTGCCTGTGCCTACGGTGTTGATACCAGTCACAGGAAAATAGAACGGCATATTGGCTTCGGAAGTGTAGATTTTGTTTGTTTCGTGCAAGAGCGCATTCTTTAACTCGGGATAAGTTCCTTCCACTCCGTTCTTTTCCCAATATTCTGCCCAGGAATACCACTTGAAACCGTCCGTGTTATACAGTCTTTTCCAGAACGGCAGCACGCCGAACGAGCCGTTGAGGAAGTCGTGTGATTTCATCTCGACGGAGATGTAGCGAGTTGTGGGGACACCACCTGCTCCAGGGGTTGTGAGGAATACCAGTGCCTCGGTGACGCAGGAATAAGGGTGATACAGATACAGCGGTATGTGCGTTGCCCAGATTGTTTCCTTCGGCTCGAGAACGAAAGTACCCTGCGTGTTGTGTCCCTTGTAGTATATCCTAACAAAGGTAGACTCTTTGTTTTCGTAGTTTCCGTGCTCGGTGTAGAACTGTCCGACAGCGCCGCAACTCCAGCCAGAGAAAATTTCGCTCTCGATGTTGGCGAGGTTCAACCTCGAATTGTAGACGAAGGCAGACGCAGGACGCAGATTATTGTGAGAGTTGTAGTCGTCAGTCATCACCTCCTTGTTGACCAAGGATGTCAAATGAGACTCTTCAATGTCAACATCCTTGAAATCCGCAAACTCAGAAACCTTGTCGAGGGATATTGACTTGACGAAGTAACACAGGGCTCTGCTCTTTACCTCCTTCTCAATTTCATCGTCCGTAAACCGTGGAAATCTCACGAAATATTTACCAGTCATTATATACGATAGCGAACGGATAGAACCGTTGAACACGCCATAGGACAGCGGTACATAGGTGCTGCTCTCGTCAACATAACTGTAAATACCCTTGTCGAGGTCGTTCTCTGTATATCCTGCTTCCTTGTAGGTGTAAATCGGGGCACTAACAAAAATGTCTATGCTCCTGATAACGTCCGAATAGTCTTCAAGAAGTGACTGCTCTGTGAGTATTTGGCAACGGAGTTTGGCGACCTGCACCGCGAAGGTGTAATCGTATTCCAACCCCTTGCCGGCTGGGTCGAACTCTGGCAACTCCAGATAGAATGCCTCCGATGTTGACGGTGTCATCAGTATGGGTGCTGACTGCATCGTCAGTGTAGTACCGTCATAAAGGCGGTAAGCATAGCGAACAAAAAACGGGAAGATGAAGTGTCCGTACTTGTGCGACAACTGGATATAGATGTTTGCCACTGCACACGTCTTATCCTCAAAGTCTCTTTCTTTCTCGTAGGAGTCTGGTTGCCCCATATGGGGGTGATATGCGAAAGACAGTTTTTCGGGTAGCGACTTTGTTTCCGAGCCAGTCCATCCAGCCTGAGTGTTGACATATTCGAGTTTGAACTGTGCTGACAGTTCAGGCAAATGTGTGCCAAGGTCTTTGTAGATGAATGTGTCCGTATCATCATCCTGCTTAATTTCTTTCCACAAGAAATAGCGCATCTCGTCCTGCGAGTATGCAATGAGGGTGTTTTCGATACTGACGATTTTAGGCGTGCCCTTGACTTTGCCAATCTCAATCATCCGATTATCGTCAGTGTCGGTGGTTGCCGCCGTGGTTGTGGAAGTCGCCTTGCTTGGGTCTTCCATATAGTAAAGTCTGTTGTCCTCGTTGCCGTCGCTGTCCGTTCCCTTCTTGAGGAATATGTAGTGCTTCTCCTGCGAGGATACTATATGCACATAGACGAGTTCGTAGGCATCGGAGACAGTCCATAGGACTTTACCTTTGCCCACAACTTTCAGTTCTCCGTTTTCGGGGATGAAGTTGACGAGGTGCGCCATCACACCGTCGGCGGATGAATAGTCGGACGGGGCGTTTGATATGCCCGTGAAGTCAATGTCATTTCTCATAGAGGTTGTTTCTTGTGATTAGTGGCAGCGCTGTGCCTATGTTTTCGATGTAGACAGGCTCGCCCACAGGGAGCGACGCTTCCTCCTTGCCGCACACGTCGATAATAGCGCTGGCGAGGTCGTAGAAATTGGCTCTGAAATAGCGGCTCTTGTTGTTGACCTTACGGCACACGCCGCGATACTTTCCGCTCACGTTGCGCTCAGCCACATAGAGGTAGTATTCACCCCCAGCGTGCCACACGTTGATAGCATCGCCGCAGTGCAAGTCGAGGGCGGCTGACACTCTTGCGGTAATATCTATCTGCCCGTTGGCGTGGAAATAAATATCTGGTCTTCGAGACTTTGCCATAATCATCGCTTAAGCACATATATGGTTTCATTCCCGCAACGTGTGCGTTTCACTCTCACTCTTGCCTTGTCAGGCAAACGGTAGTCGTAGACCACTCTGTTGACCGACGGACAGCAGGCGTTGAAGCCAATGCAGTTGTACTGGAAATTCTTCTGCAACGGAGCAAAAGGCGTTTCCTCACCAATCAGGTCGGGGTGATTGACAGAGAAGGCATACTCGTTGCCGAACCTGAACATATGGATTTTGTTCTCGTCGACAATCTTCTTCATCACAATCTCTGCCAGCCTCGGGGACAATGTTACCGAATTGTCCCCGGCATCCAAATCAACGTAAAGTCTTTTCAAAAATCCGAACATAGTCATTTGTTTAAGGATATGCGTGCAACAGGCGGATAGACGGTGCGTGAACGGAAGGAAACCGTTTCCATATAGTCGAACGACCTGTTGAAGTTGAGGTCTTGTTGGTGCTTCATTGCATCAGCCTTCGAGGTGAAGATGTAGCAGCACAGTTCAAGGTCAGCCGTTCCTTTGCGGTTGACGATGTTTGCGTAGTACTTGTAGCCAAAGATGAAGGCTACAACCTTTTGAATGATACTCAGTTCCATAATGCTAAAGGTAAGAAATTGTTTTTGGTTGTCAATCTTATTCATTAATTCTCTTGAAACGTTTGCAGGCGGGGCGGTCGATGCTTGCCTTGAAGTTACGCCATAGGCAATGCCCTGGTGTCTCGTCGGGATAGGTGAAGTGTTTGCAAGTGCCGCAGCAGGTGAACTTGTCGCTCTGCACAATGGATGTTTGTTTGAGCACTCGGATGCAAGCATCGATGGTATCCTCCAGCGCCTTTTGTTTGCGTGGGTCTGCCTCCACGGTCTGAGGGTGGGCTACCACATCCTCGGTGGCAATGCAAGCGTTTTGAAGCGCAACAAGTCCGTCGACGGTTTCCTTGTGGAATAGCAGTTCGGGGGCGATGCGTGCCGCTATCAGTCGGATGGCTGCCTCCTCCATCGTTTCGACGGCGATACGGGCGAGAAAGCGCGTGAGTTCTGCCTGGGCGGTAATGGTCATATCCCCCGCTTCGGGGGCAACCGACTTGGTAAACTGGTCTACTTGCAGGCGGAGCATCTGCAATGAGTTCTTCGTTGCTTGCCGAAAATGATACTCGAGGAAGAGCATCAGGTTGCGTTCGGCGCGTGTCATCCCGTCGGTCAGCGACTTCTCGATTACTCGACACGCCTCGTCAATCATCCTGTTGCACTTGATGAAGCGTCGCGTATTGTCGAAGATTACCACGCGCAGCATCTGAGCCTCGCGCATAGCGAGCCGCGTGATGAAGAACGGTTTTAACTTGACTTCCCGTGCCTCCACTGGATGGAGAGGACGCGAAACGGGTTGAGGCTTTACGCCTGTGCGGAGCGTTGTTGCCCGCGTGAATGCTATTGGTTGAAAGTCCATTGTAGTAGGTTTTTAAATTGTTAGAAGTTCTTTCCAAGCGGTGCGTTCTGCATCACTTGGTTTGTGTAGTTTGTAATAAGCCTTTGCCACCTCACGGGAGAGTACCACAGAGAAGGCGGCAGTGTCCAGACCGTGGCAGTCGTCGGCGATGAAAGCGTCGCGGGCGGCTTCCGTGGGGAAGAGGTATGTTGTCGGGGTAGCGTTGTTCATCCGCCACACGTTCACTCCGTATGTTTTATTGAAACTCATAACCCATTAATCTTCATCGTCAAAAAAGTTTCTTATTGTTGTGAATATAAAGCCGAAGAGCAGGAGTAAGGTACTTGCAACGGCTACCTTCTCCGCTACCGATGAACCGCGGCTTACGGCAACGCCAATAAGCGCTGCCATTGCCGCAATCATCATCACCACTCCAGCGGTTTGTAATTTCTTCATCACACGAAATCAAAGAGGTTAAACTTTTCCTTCATCTTCACCTTGTTCTTGCGGTTATGCCTCCACGCATAGAGGAATGGCATAATCTTTTCGAGGCAATTTGCATCGTCAGCCATCGAGCCTACCCACTGGTTATTCAGGGCGTCGGGCGTGTCGTCGGGAAACGTGTAGACCTTCTTCCAGTCGCCTTTGCGGTTGCCGCCATAGAAACGAGCGCCTGCTACAATGGTACGTTCTGCCCAACGGCAAAACTGAAGGAAGTAGGTTTCGTTGTAGTCCTTCTTCTTCGTGTCTTCGAGGATAAGGCGCACGTGGATTGTTTCCTTCTCATTTACCGCTTTCGTGGCGAGGACAAGCAGCACGGTGTAGGGCGATGTGTGGTGGCTGCACTCGTAAAGTCCGTGAGCAAAATAAGGTATCCCCTTCTTGGTGAAACGTATGCGTAGGTCGAAGCATCGCACTCCTGCCTTCCATTGCTGTTCAAGGTCACCTTTCTGGCAACGGGCGAAAGGGAGCATAAACCAACCGTACCAGTGTTGCGGTCGTAGGTAGGTCATCGTGTTGTGGCTCCCGTAGATGATGTTCTCGTTCATTGGTTCAGTCGTTTTATTTGGTTAATCTTGTCTGCCACATCTTGCACGCTGTCGCTCTCTGCAAAGCGGTGGATGAGCATTGCTCCGTTGGCAACGTATAGGTTGCCTTCGATAAGGACGATATGCAGAGCGGAGCAAATCTCCTCTGCGCGCCTCTGTTGGCGGCGGCGTGATTGCCGCAATAGCCATAGTTTGTACTGTCGTATCATTTTATTCGAATAAAGTCAGTTGGACATTGTTCAAAATCTTCTCGTTGGCGGCGTTGAAGAATTGTTTGTTTACCTCGAAGCCGTAAGCGCGTCGGCGCAGGTTGGCGGCGGCTCTCAGCGTCGTGCCACTTCCAGCGCAGGGGTCAATCACCACATCGCCCTTGTCGGTGAAAATCTCGATGAGGCGTTCAAGCAACGGCACAGGTTTCTGTGTGGGGTGTACCTTCGGCGTGTAGGTGTCGCCTCCCCAATCGAAGCAGTTAAACACCATTGAGCCCTTGTTGTTGAACTTAGGCAGGCGGTCGCGGTAGAGGATTAGCCCATATTCGCAGTTGCCCACAACCTTCATATTGGCTTTCAGCACCTGAGCGGAGAAGTTTTTGCGGAACACGAGATTGATGTATTTGTTCAGTCCATACTTCTTTCCCAATTCAATGAAAGGGAATTGTTGCTCGAAGGCACAGAAGAGTATCATACAGGGCGATTTGCCTGCCTCCTTGGGTTCTTTTACCAACATCTTCGAACAGAAGTGCATAAACTCCGCAGGGCGGAACTCGCTATCGGATGAGAAGAACTGTTTGCCTGCCTTGTCGCTCTCGCCGTTGCGGTTATCGCCGCCGACGTACCATACTGGGTTGCTGGCGTAGGCGTTCTTTCCGAGGACGTATGGAACGTCGGTGAGGATGAGTTGCGCCTTGGGTATCTGGTAGGACTTGTAGTTCTGAAAACTGTCGTTGAAAAGTTGAATATCTTTCATTTCCGTTGGTGTTTGTAGGTAGGGTCGGTGTCGCGGCGGCAAATCTTGTCGTGCGCCGACAGAATGAGTTGGTCGGTTGTGGTGTGGAGCAGCGCTGCCATATGGGCAACGATAATTTGCACGTCGGCAAGTTCGTCGAGTTGTTCCACCTCGGTGGCGTAGGCGATGGCGTTACGCAGTTCGCGCACCTCCTCAAAGAGTTTCTTCATTCGCTGGTAGAGGTCAGTGCCGTAGCGTCTGGTCATATCCGCCATTATCGTTTCGGTTTCTGTCATTTCCGTTGGTTTTTGGTTGGTTTCTTTCTTGGTCGCTTGATAATCCACGTGTGGTTATCAACCTTGATACGCTTGCCGTCCTTGTCGCGTTCGCGCAGGAGTGGGAGCAAGTTAAGCAGAGCCTGACGCGTTGCGGGGTCGTTGGCTGGGATGTAGGAAAATTCTGTAATCATTTCTTTCGTTCGGTCTTAATCAGTTTGGCAGCCTGACGCTGAAGGTTGCGCAGGCGGTTATTGTTCCATTCTGCGGGGATGCGCATCACCTCTTCAGCGCACCGCATCAGGATGCAGAATTTTGTGTCGGAGATAGTTCTCATAGTCGCGTGCCTCCTGTTGCAGTTGGGTTATAAGCCGTGCGCACTCGTCGAATACGTGCACCTCCTCAGGTTCGAGATGCAGCCAGTCGTTGACGAAAGGTCGGATAGCAGCCTCCGCCATACAGAGGTTGGCGATGAAGCGGCTGTTAGTCTTCTTCGCTTTGATTAGTTCTTCCATAAGTCTGAATTTTAAAATGGCAAACTCTCACGGAGTGCCTGTGATTGATACTGGTTAGTGGTCGGGACTTCGTCAAGGTCGTAAAATCGAGTGAACTGCTTGGCGTACCCAGTGATGAATGAAGTCGTGCCCGTGTTTCGTCCTTTCGCCACAATCACCTCGGCTGTGCCGTCGGTGCTAACGTTGGCAAACTTCTCGGAGTAGCCGATGTTGCGTCCTTCGGTCTTGTAGTACTCAGGGCGGAACACAAAGATAACATTGTCGGCGTTCGCCTCGATTTCTCCTGAGCCTCGAAGACGGGCGAGCGACGGATAAGGGTTCTGCCTGTCGCGGCTCAACTGTGAGAGCAGCATAATGCTCACGCTGATTTCGCCAGCGAGGCGTTTGAGAGTGGAGCATATATCGCCAATTTCCTGCACTCGGTTTTCGATTTTGCCCATCGAGATGAGTTGCAGATAGTCGATGACGAAAAGTTTCACGTTTTTGCGGTAAGCCATCTGCCTAATCCAGCCGCAAATCTTGGCGAGAGATTGCGCTTTACGATTGAAGAATATCGGCAGGGACGAAGTTTTGTTGACGGCATCTCCTACGCGGTTGTAGTCCTCCGTGCCCAACTTGCTGTAAAGGATATCGGACGACGAAACGCCAGCATTGCCCGAAAGCATTCGCGCCGCCAGTTGCATCACCGACATCTCGAGGGTTATCACCCCTACCCCTACGCCCGTGGTGGCAGCGTTGTGAGCCATCGTAAGAGCCAGCGAAGTTTTACCCATCGACGTTTCCCCTGCTACGATTGTCAGGTCGGTGGCGTGCAGCCCTCCGCGTTCGTCGAGCCCTCGCAGCCCTGTTGCAATCTCTGGTGCGTTGGTGGTTCGGTTCTGGTTGTCGAAGGCGTTGCTCATCACCTCGTGGCAAGCCTCCTCGCAGGTCACCACGTCGGTGGAGTTGGCGGTGAGGCAACTGCTAATCTCGGCGGAGAGTGTCTGCAAGGTCGTTTCGCTCGGTTCGAGTGGCTGCATCAACTTCTGCTGTGCCTCCATCAGCGCCGCCAAGGTGCGGCGGCGAATGAGCAAGTCGGTTAGCAGTTCATCGAGCCCGC
This sequence comes from Prevotella sp. P5-108, assembly GCA_963636305.1. Classification (GTDB taxonomy): domain Bacteria; phylum Bacteroidota; class Bacteroidia; order Bacteroidales; family Paludibacteraceae; genus Colicola. The sequence goes on along the minus strand of CAVHKB010000013.1, from coordinate 821 downwards.
TAAGCGTCGAGGTTGTCGAGTTGGCGAGGATGTGAGTGAGTTGCATCATCGCTTCGCGGTCGACAGTCATCAGGTGCGAACTGAGAGTGCCAGCATTCACGTCGCCACCGTGGGAGCGAATGCGTAGCATCGTTTCCCAGATTACGCGGTTGGAGTGCTCGGTAAATACCTCGGCATCGAGGTTGTCCGCAATGCGGTAGAACTCGTTGGCGTAGGTGAGGCAGGCACTAATCAGGTTTGCTTCCGCCTCCTGGTTGATGAGAGCGTTCATAGGCTTGCTTGAAAAGTTTCATCCGCTTGTAGATTTCCTCCTCGAAGTGCGGCACGCTAAGGAAGTGAGGTCTGCCGTCATTGCCTTCACGCATTGCCTGCTTGCCGAACTCCGTGAACAGGTCGTCGAAGAAACCGAGTTCGTCGATGTAGGGGGTCATCAGGTCGTAGAGGAACTGGTTCCACCGCGGCGGCGCGGCAAGTTCCCCATTCTGCTGGCGAATGTTTAGCAAAGCATCGGCGTGCTTTTTCGCATCCTTCAGGGTCTTCACGTCGTCGCCTCGCTCAATCCACTGGCGAGCCATGATGTGGAGTTGCACGGCAAGTTGCTCTCTGTCGATTTTGAACTTGTAGAGCATTGCATCAACCCAAAGGGGCTGTCCCATTAGCGCCAACTCCAGACGGTTCACAGGAACGATTTCGTAAGCCGTTGTCGTCGTCGTTGGCGTTGTCGTCGTTGGTGACGGATTTGTTAAAATTTGTAAATCTCTTTTTTCATCATCAACGTCGTCTTTTTCTTTTTCTTTTTCTTTTTCTTTAGGGGATAGGGG
>CAVHKB010000012.1:0-23460 GCA_963636305.1 Prevotella sp. P5-108 | reverse complement strand
ATTCGTCCTATATGCGTCCTATATAAATCGTATATAAATCCTTTGGAAGTGATAGGAAATAGTGGGGTTGGCGGAGGGGAGTTGGAGGGAGAGAGGTGGCGCGATTCTGTGTTATGGCAATGGATTATGCTGCACAGTGGATTAAAACTTTTTTATAGTTGTAGAACAGGTGGTTACAGCGATATTGGGTGTTGGTAGTGTGCAAAAAACTTTGCGTCAGGTTTGCGTAATGTCGGAAAAAATTGTACCTTTGCATCGCGTTTCGAGGAAGAGTTCCCGGACGATAAGCCTTTTTGTGGTGGTGGATTGTTTGTGCGGAGTGGGAATCAATAAGGTGCATGGAGATGCCTCTGCATTTAAGAGGTCGCATTTTCGAAGACAAGCAGAATATCGTTTCTTCTTGAGAGAATAGCAGTTGCGCAAGCAAACATGTACAGTAGCCTTATCCTTTTGGACGAGGCTACTGTTGTTTTTGTGTGCTTACGGACGAGGGATGTAGGTGTTATAATTATTAGTAATTGATGATATGATAGAAAAAAGTATGAGGTTTACGGTTCTTTTGATGATGATGACCGTGACGATAGGTCTTCGAGGTGAGGTCTATTCGTTGGATTCTCTTCTTCGCAGGGCAGACGAAGAGAGTGTGCAACTTCGTGTGAGCCGTACGGCATTGGAGTCGGCGGAAGAAGGAGTGAAGCATGCCCGAAACCAGATGCTGCCTACTGTGCAGGTGGAAGGGAGTGTGGGTTATTTAGGGAACGGTCAGTTATGGGACCGAGATTTCAGTAATTACACGGCGGTAGAGAATCCGCATCTGATGAACAACTTTGCCGTTCGTGCGCAGCAGGTTATCTACAGCGGCGGCGCATTGAGCAGCAGTTACCGTTTGTCGCAGATGGAATGTGATATGGCAACACTGACGATGGCTAAGGACCGACAGGAGGTTCGTTTTGTGATAACGGGGCATTATTTGGACTTGTGTTGTCTGCGCAACCAGGTAGCGGTGTTGCAGGAGAATATCTGTTTGACGGATACATTGATAGCCCTTGTTCGTGTCCGTGTGGCAGCGGGAACGGCTTTAGATCGTGACATAACGCGTTATGAGTTGCAACTTGCCAATTTGGAGTTGCAATTGGAGCGCGTGAAGAACCGAATGGAGGTGTTATCGTATCAGTTGGTCAGTATTCTTCATTTGTCATCTCCGATAGAGGTGGAGCCGATGGAGGAGGGTGCCGTTTCGTTGCAGTCGCATAGTGATTGGCAAGGACAGGCGAAGGAGAGCAGTATTTCGTTGAAACAGGCGGATATGCGGGTCAGAATGCAGGAGCAAGAGGTCAGGTTGAGCCGCAGTGCGATGATTCCTAAGATATTGTTTGTAGCAGAAGACCATTTGGATGGTCCGATTACGATAGAAGTACCGGTGTTGGATAAGAATTTCAACTATTGGTTTATGGGTGTGGGTGTACAGTACGATTTGAGCAGTGTGTACAAGGGTCGTCGTGCTGTCCGTCAGTCGCGCCTTGCTCTTCGTCAGGCTCGTGAAGAGCGGTTGTTGGTTGCAGAGCAGACGGAGCAGGCAATACAGTCGGCGTATTCGGATTGGTTGACGGCAATAGTGGAGGTGCATACACAGGAGCAGGCAGTAAAATTGTCGAAGGAAAACTACAGGGTGACCCGTTATCGGTATGAGAATGGTTTGTGTCTGCTGACGGATATGTTGGATGCAGGCAATGAGAAACTTTCTGCCGAGTTGGGGCTTGTTAATGCGCAGATAAGTGTACAGTATAACCAATCGAAATTGATGTATTTGACATCGTCTTTATAAAAAACACAGATAGTATGGATAAGAATAAACAAAAGAAAGTATTTCAGAATTTGATGGTAGTGATATTGCTATTGGCAGGTGCAGTGTTGGTAGTGAGTCGTTTTGTTCATTTCGGTAGGGTGGAATATACCAACAACGCGTTGGTATGCCAGCATATTACTCCTATCCACAGCCGAGTGCAGGGTTTTATTCGTGAAATCCGTTTTGATGATTATCAGGAGGTGCATTGCGGGGACACCTTAGTGCTGATAGATGACAGTGAGATGTTGCTTCATTTGGCTCAGGCGGAAGCCGATTTGTCGAATGCCCGTGCAGGCAAGCGTGCATCGAGTGCTATGGTTAGAACGACGCAGAACAATCTGTTGGTGAACGATGCGGGTTTGGAAGAGGCTCGTGTGCAGTTGGAAGATTCGCAGCGCGATTACGAGCGGTATGAGGTATTGTTGCGCAACAAGGCCGTTACGCAGCAGCAATATGACCAGGTAGAGACTCGTTATTTGGCGGCAAAAGCCCGTTATGAGCAACTGAGCAGGTCGCGTCACAGTACGACGCTTGTGGAGTCGGAGCAGACAGAGCGTTTGGAGCAGTCGGCAACGGTGATAGAACTTATGGAGGCTAATGTTCGTTTGGCGCGGTTAAATTTGGGTTATTGTGCCATTATTGCCACGGCAGACGGAATCGTCGGCAAGAAGACGATACACGCAGGTCAGTTGGTACAAGTAGGTGAGTTGTTGGTAAGTATTGTGGACAGTGACAACAAGTGGGTGGAAGCGAATTTCAGAGAGTCGCAGTTGCACCACATAGGTGTAGGCAGTGAGGTCAGGATAAAGGTGGATGCTGTACCGGACAGGAGTTACAGGGGTGTGGTAGAGTCGTTGTCGGCAGCAACAGGCATAGCGACAAGTCATATTCCTGTAGATAATGCGACGGGGAATTTTGTGAAGGTCGAACAGCGTTTGCCTGTCCGTATTCGTTTGACGGATAGTGATTTGTCGGCGTTACGGGCGGGTTATAATGCAGAATGTGAGGTGTTATACTGATGAGTACGACGAGAATGGCATCTACTTCGTTTCCGCATATACGCGATATTGTTCCCGAGCGGTTGAAGCCTTGGTTGTATGTGTTTATTGCTTGCTGTTTCCAACTGTCCGGCGGGCGTTATGCAGGTTCAATCGGTGCTTTGACGGGTGTGCATGGTGATATGCGCGAAGATATGATGATGTGTGTTTATGCGAACCTTTCAGGTATGGCAGTCTGGTTTCCGATGTTATTCCGTATGAAGTTTCGTTTTCCTAACAAGACGCTGCTACTGTGTGCGAGTGCGACCGTGTTGTTGATGAATGTACTGACGATGTATGTTGCGAGTTTGCCGTTATTGTGGTTGTGTTGTTTTGTTGCTGGTATGGCAAAGATTCAGGGTACATTTGAGTGTATGTCGAATATACAGTTGTGGCTGACTCCGACGCGGAGTATGCGTGTGTTCTTTCCTTGTCTTCATGTGATTATTTTGAGTGCCGTTGCTTTTCAGACGCTGTTGTCGGCTTGGTTCGGTTGGTTGGGATGCTGGCAACTTATGCACTGGTTTGTGATTGGTTTGCAGACGGTTGTGCTGTTGCTTCTTGTTTGTTTCTGGGACAAATGGTTGATGCCTTGTACTCCGATGGGCGAGCGTACTCCAGTCAGGCTGAAAGGTATAGATTGGTCGGGTTGTCTGTTGTGGGGCGGTTTGTTGATAGAAACTGCTTTGTTGCTTGATTACGGGGAGTTTAATGATTGGTACAACGGCGATATGACTTGGGTGATGAGCGGTTTGATACTCATAACAATAGGCGTGATATTGGCGGGGATGTGCAGCGATGCGAAGGCGTATATATCGCCGAATGTGTTTTGCAAGTTCCGATATGTGAAGTCCATTTTTATTTTGATTGTTCTGTATGAGGCAATATGGGGCGCAGAGCATGTGTTGGAAGAGTTGTTCAAAGAGGGAGTATTGGGTTATGATATGCTTACGAGTTCCCGTCCGACTTGGTTGGTATGGTTCGGGAATATGGCAGGTTGCTGGTTTAGTTGGTGGTGGATGAAGCATGTACGGCAATACACTTATATCCGTTTGGGTATTATCGGTACGGTGGCCGTACTGTTGTATGTGGTGTTGATGTATTTCCATGTGGGTCAGGTGTTTAGTATAGAGATGTTGTATGCACCGTCGTTTTGCAGGGGTTTTTCCTACGCTTGTATGAGTATTATGTTTATGACGGCGTTGTATGATTTGATGGATTTTGAGCATTTCTTTATGGGTATGATGGTGTTTAACAGTCTTCATATGGTGATAGGTGGTTGTATTGGTAGTGCTATATATGGCCATTTGGTTCGGTATTACAGTTCGGATGCGTTGGCGAGGAGTCTGAATCCGTTGCTGTTGCAGGGAGCAGGTTCGGCGGAATTGTTGTGTGTTTCGATTAAACAGATATACGGTTGTGTGGCGTTTGTGTGCGTGGCATTGTTGCTTGGATTTTTGTGCTTTGACAGTCCGTTGCGCCGAGACAGGAGATATTTCGATCATTGAAGATTGTATCGGTTGTGGTTGCTTGTTGGTATATAAATCACCCGTTAATCACCCGTTAATCACCCGTTAACGACCCGTTAATCACCCGTTAACAACGCCAAGATGTCAGCATTGTATGGCGAACTGTATAAGATTGGAATCGGGAGTAGGGTGCGGATTGGAATTGAGATTTTTTGGATGATGAACGGGGGAGTGAGGGAGATGATGAGCAGTGGTGGGGGAAGTGGAAGTTTACTTGAAAATCAAGTTAATCTGTTTGTTTTGTGTCTGTTTCAACAGGGGAAAGGCGTTCTGTGCAGTTGGGAAAGGATAAAGTAGATGAGATTATGCTTTGGTATATTGCAGAAATAGTTGTACCTTTGCAGTCGGTGGAGTTTGTGGGTTGGAGAAAGAATGTAGAACAGTTAAAGACATAGACAAACAGATAATGGACAGAGAGGACTTAAGAAAGTTGATAGATATTTGGTTCGAGGAGGATATACGCGACGGCGACCACACTTCGCTGTCCTGTATTCCCGCCGACGCCACGGGCTGCAGCCAACTCATTATCAAAGAAGAAGGGATACTGGCAGGCGTTGCCGTCGCCCGCGAGATTATCGACTGTTTCGACCCTGCCTGCCGCATGGAGATATTCCTGCAGGACGGTGCGGCGGTCAAACCGGGTGACATCGCGTTCCGTGTGTACGGCAAAGAACTGTCGCTCCTGCAAATAGAGCGCACCATGCTGAATGTCATGCAGCGTATGTCGGGCATCGCCACGACGGCACACCGCTACCAGAGCCTTCTTGACGGCACGGGCTGCCATGTGCTTGACACGCGCAAAACCACGCCGGGGCTGCGCTATTTAGAGAAAGAAGCAGTGCGCATCGGCGGCGGGATGAACCACCGTATCGGGCTGTTCGACATGATACTGCTCAAGGACAATCATGTGGACTTTGCAGGCGGCATCACGGCAGCGCTCACCCGCGCCCGCGCTTACTGCAAGGAGAAGAACAAAGACCTGCGTATCGAGATCGAGACACGCAGCGAGGACGAGATACGCGAGGCGCTGGCAACGGGCATACCCGACCGTATCATGTTGGACAATTTCAGTGTGGAGCGCACGCGCGGGGCGGTCGCCCTTATCCGCCGTTGGGAGCAAACCTGCGGCAGACATATCGAGATAGAATCGAGCGGCGGCATCACGGCGGACACCATCCGCGACTATGCCTTGTGCGGTGTGGATTTCGTCAGCGTAGGTGCCTTGACCCATTCGGTGAAGAGCCTCGACATGAGTTTCAAGGCGGCAAAGGGATAGGTACGGAAACAGAACGGTTTAATCATACAGAATATGCATACTACGGAGAAACTTGCAGCGTTGCGTGCGCTGCTGCGGCAGAACGGACTGTCGGCGTACATCGTACCCGGCACTGACCCGCATGCCAGCGAGTATATGGCACCCCACTGGATGGAAATGTCGTGGATAACGGGTTTCCTCGGCGAGACGGGTACCGCCGTGATTACGTTGGACCAGGCGCTGCTCTGGACGGACAGCCGCTACTACCTGCAGGCGGAAGCGGAACTGGCGGGCAGTACGGTGGAACTGATGCGCGAGAGCGACGTAGATTGCCCGACCATACGGGAATGGTTGTGCGCACACATACAGGGCAGGGTGGGGGTCAACCCCGAAATGTACAGCGTGAACGCGTATGCCGCATTGCAGTCGGCTCTGGAAGACGGTGGCTTGGGCTTGGTGCCTTTGGACTTGATTCGCCCGTTGTGGACCGAAGGCAGACCCCCGATACCGTGTACGGTCCTGCAGGAATACGAAGAGCGGTATGCGGGCGAGAGCGTGGCAGACAAGTTGCAGCGCACCCGCAACGCCATGGCGCAGTGCCGCTGCCAGGCAATGATTGTCGCGGCATTGGACGAGATAGCGTGGCTCCTGAACATACGGGGCAGGGATGTGGACTACACGCCGTGCGTTGTTTCCTACCTTGTGCTTGAAACGGACGCCTGCACACTGTTCGTCGCACCCGAAAAGGTCGATGAAAAAGCGGCGGACTATCTCCGGCGCATCGGCGTGGCGGTACGGGGCTACGGCGAAGTGTTCCCCTACCTGCACGGACTGCACGCCGGAGCGGTGCTGTTCGACGGCAATCGGGTGAACGAAGCACTGTACGAGGCGGTCAATCCGACTGCGAAGCGGGTGAATATCTCGCCCGACCCTATATTGAAGATGCAGAGCGTGAAGAACGCCGTGGAACTGGCGGGCGAGCGCACCGCCATGCGCGAGGATGCCGTGGCGCTGACCCGCTTCTTCCGCTGGTTGGAAACGGACGCACCCAAGACCCCGCAAACGGAGATAACCCTGGCGGACAAGTTGCACGAACTGCGGGCGCAGGGCAGGCACTTCATGGACGAGAGTTTCTGCACCATTGCAGGCTGGAACGCCAACGGGGCTGTCGTCCACTACCATGCCGAACCCGGAGCCTGTGCCAGTATCGAAGGCAACGGCGTGCTGCTGCTTGACTCGGGCGGACAATACCTCGACGGTACCACCGACATAACACGCACGGTGTGGATAGGCGACGAAAACGCCATACCTGCCGGTCTGAAGCACGACTTCACCCTTGTACTCAAGGGGCATATCGCTCTGGCGAAGGCGCGTTTCCCGAAAGGCACGCGCGGCAACCAGTTGGATGTGCTGGCGCACCAATATATGTGGGCGGAAGGGATTACCTACGGACACGGCACGGGTCACGGCGTGGGACACTATATGGGTTGCCACGAAGGACCTCAGAATATCCGTACGGACAACAACCCCAACCCTCTGCAGGTCGGAAACATCTGCTCCGACGAACCCGGCATCTACCGTGCCGGTGCCTACGGCATCCGTATCGAGAACCTCCTTGCGGTGCGCGAAGCGGCAGCGGTGAGCGACAGAACCACCGGCGAAACCTATTACGACTTCGAAACCCTGACGCTCTGCTACTACGACACCCGTCTGATAGAGCGCAGCCTGCTGACCGGCAGCGAGATTGCGTGGCTGAACGACTACCACCGGTGGGTGCTTGCCGAGACGGCGCCACGCCTGACCGAAGAGGAAGCGCAGTGGCTGGAAGACAAATGCAAAGCCCTTTGACCATGACATTGGAAACCATACTGACAGAAGCCGTCCTAACGGCGGTGAAGAACCTCTACGGAATAGAGGCTCAGGCACAACAGGTGCAGATACAGAAGACCCGCCCGGAGTTCGAGGGCAACCTGACCATCGTCGTCTTTCCTTTCGTGAAAGCCGCCCGCAAAGCCCCCGCACAGGTAGCGGCGGAGATAGGTGAGGCATTGCTCGGAAACGAGACGGTCGAGAAATACAACGCCGTACAGGGCTTCCTCAACCTGACTATCGCCTCCGCATTCTGGCTCAACCAACTGGAGAGCATCAGCGCAGACCCGCGCTACGGCTGCCTTTCCCGTCCGAAGGACGACGGCACGAAGCCCCTTATGATGGTGGAGTACAGTTCACCCAACACCAACAAGCCGTTGCATCTCGGACATGTACGCAACAACCTGCTCGGCTACTCCATCGCCAGGATACAGGAAGCCAACGGGTGGCAGGTAGTGAAGACCAACATCGTAAACGACCGCGGCATACACATCTGCAAGTCAATGCTTGCGTGGCAGAAATACGGCAACGGCGAAACACCCGAGAGCAGCGGAAAGAAGGGCGACCACCTGATAGGCGACTACTATGTGCGCTTCGATGTCGAATACAAGAAGCAAATCAAAGACTTGATGGCACAGGGCATGGACGAGGAGACCGCCAAGAAAGAAGCACCGCTCATCAAAGAAGCACAGGCGATGCTCCTGAAATGGGAGCAGGGAGACCCCGAAGTGCGCGCACTGTGGCAGAAGATGAACAACTGGGTATATGCCGGCTTCGACGAAACCTACAGGCAGATGGGTGTGTCGTTCGACAAGATATACTACGAATCGGACACCTACCTCGAGGGCAAGAAAGAGGTGGAACGCGGGCTGCGGGAAGGGTTGTTCTACCGCCGTGCCGACAACTCCGTCTGGGCGGACTTGCGCCAGGACGGGCTGGACGAGAAACTGCTGCTCCGCCAGGACGGCACCTCCGTCTATATGACGCAGGACATAGGCACCGCCAAACTGCGTTTCCAGGACTATCCTATCGACAAGATGGTATATGTGGTGGGCAACGAACAGGAGTACCACTTCAAAGTGCTGAGCATTCTGCTTGACAGGCTCGGATTTCCTTTCGGCAAGGAACTTGTGCATTTCAGTTACGGTATGGTGGAACTGCCCAACGGCAAGATGAAAAGCCGCGAGGGAACGGTAGTCGATGCCGACGAGTTGATGGCGCAGATGATACAGGATGCCAAAGAAATCTCGAAAGACAAAGTGAACACCCTGCCCGACATCACACCGGAGGAAGCGGAGAACATCGCACGCATCGTGGGACTCGGCGCCCTGAAATACTTTATCTTGAAAGTGGACCCCCGCAAGAACATGCTCTTCAATCCCGAAGAGAGTATCGACTTCAACGGAAATACGGGACCGTTCATCCAATACACCTACGCCCGTATCCAGTCGGTGTTGCGCAAGGCTAAAGCAGAAGGTATTGAGCCAAATGTACAGGTTAGCCAACTGTCAAATATACACCTTGAACCCAAAGAGTTGTCGCTCATACAGCGCCTGACGGAGTTCCCCGCTACGGTGCGCCAGGCAGGTGACGACTTCAGTCCTGCCGTGCTGTGCAACTACGCCTACGCACTGGCTTGCGACTTCAACTCGTTCTACCACGACTACTCGATACTGAACGAACCCGACGCCGGCAAGCGTACCGTGCGCTTGGTACTCTCCGCCGCAGTGGCGAAAGTAATCCGCACGGCGATGGACTTGCTCGGCATCGAAGTACCGAACCGAATGTAATAAAGCAAAGGAACAATGCGGATTGCTTTCACAAAGATGCAGGGTGCAGGCAACGATTACATCTACATCGACGCCACGCGTTTTCCTGTAGCCGACCCCGAGTCTTTGGCACAGCGTCTCAGCAACCGTCATTTCTCCGTCGGAGCCGATGGCTTGGTGCTGATTCTGCCGTCCGATAAGGCAGATATCCGTATGCGTATGTTCAATGCAGACGGTAGTGAGGCACAGATGTGCGGTAATGCTGCGCGTTGTGTGGCGCGCTATGCTGCTGACCATCATCTGGTGCATTCCGACGATTTCTCTCTGGAAACATTGGCGGGTATCAAGCCTTTGCATATAGAACGCCGCAACGGCACCATCGTCGCTGTCCGTGTGGATATGGGCGAACCTGTCATCTCGTCGATTGACACCGACCATCAGCAGGTCCTGGCGCAGAACAACGGTCATGTCATCACTGCGCAAGAACTGACAATAGTGAACATGGGCAATCCCCATGCCGTCTGTTTTGTAGAAGATATCAATACCTTTCCCGTCAGCCAACTCGGTCCTGTCATCGAGCATCACCCCCTGTTCCCTCATCGAACCAATGTGGAGTTTGTGCAGGTCATCGATGCTTCCCATCTCCTTATGCGCGTCTGGGAACGGGGAACCGGCGAAACAATGGCTTGCGGAACGGGTGCTTGTGCAGCGGCGGTAGCAGCGGTGCTGAAAGGAAAAACTTCGCCGTCGGTCTTTATACAGGTCTTGGGAGGCGAACTCCTTGTCTGCTGGGACCGACCTGCCAACCACATATTCTTGCAAGGTCCCGCCGAGTATAGTTTCGAAGGTACAATACAACTATGAACATAAACGATAATTTCTTACGCCTCCAACGCAACTATCTCTTCACCGAGATCGTCAACCGCACTCGTCAGTATGCTGCAGAGCATCCCGATAATCACTTGATTCGCTTGGGCGTAGGCGATGTCACACGCCCCTTGCCTTCCGCTGTGATTGAGGCGATGCACAAGGCAGTCAACGAACAAGCCGACGCTCAAACTTTTCATGGCTATGGACTCGAGCAGGGATATGTCTTCTTGAGAGAAGCCATCGCCCAGAACGAATATGCACACTTGGGACTGTCCTTCTCCACCGACGAGATATTCATCTCCGATGGCGCAGGTAGCGATTTAGGCAACCTCAGTGACATCTTCAGCGAATATAATCGCGTCGCTATCCAAGACCCCTCCTATCCTGCTTACATCGACACAACCGTCATGGCGGGTAGGGCTGGCGAATGCATCAATGGCAGATGGTCTAAAATCGTTTACCTGCCAATACACGCCGAGAATAATTTTATACCCGAACTCCCTGAACAAGAGGTCGATATCATCTATCTCTGCTATCCCAATAACCCTACAGGGACCGCCCTCACACGCAACCAGTTGCAACAATGGGTCAACTATGCTCTTGAGCATAACGCTGTCATTATCTACGACGCTGCCTACAAGGCGTTTATACAAAACAACAACATCCCTTCCAGCATCTACGAAGTCCCTGATGCACGCCGTGTCGCCATCGAAATCTGCAGTTACAGCAAAACGGCCGGCTTCACTGGAGTCCGATGCGGATACACCATCGTGCCGAAAGAACTGAAAGACAAGCAAGGACACGCACTCAATCCCCTCTGGGACCGCCGTCAGTGTACCAAGTACAACGGCACATCCTACATCTCTCAGCGTGGCGCTGCGGCTGTCTATACGCCGCAAGGCAGGCAGCAGGTAAAAGCGAATATCGACTACTACATGGGCAATGCAAAGGCTATCCGCGAACAACTGCGGCAGATAGGATTGCAGGTTTACGGAGGAGAACATGCCCCGTATATCTGGGTACGGACGCCCAATGGAATGACTTCATGGCAATACTTCGACTTTCTGCTTAACGAATGTGAAGTGGTGGCAACACCTGGCGTCGGCTTTGGTCCTTCGGGAGAAGGCTATCTCCGCCTCACCGCCTTCGGAACACATGAGCAGACCACAGAGGCACTGCGCCGTATCGCCGCACATTCTTAAAAGAGATTTATCGCCTTTCCCCTCCCTTTCAGCCCCTGTGTCCGTCCCTGAAAACTGCCCTCCGCCAAGCCAAGTAAATACTATGGATTACAAAGGTTTTATATAGGTTTTATATAGGACGCATATAGGACGAATATAGGATGAATATAGGAAGAGCATCATAAAAAACGGTGAAAATCGGCACAAAAACATCGGCTGTTCCTGGTGCAAAATGCAATGGAATAACGCACTCCCGTCACGCAACTTTATACGGGAACTCATCTTCTGCTAAAATATAAGGAAAATGACTTGTGGAGTTTATTTTCTTTTCGTACTTTTGCAAGTGGTATGGCAGTATTGAGCGTAAATATCAACAAAGTAGCCACCCTGCGTAACGCACGAGGTGGAAATATCCCCGATGTGGAGCAGTTCGCCCTCGATTGTGAACGCTTCGGAGCAGACGGCATCACTATTCATCCGCGACCCGACGAACGGCACATACGCCGTTCCGATGTGTTCCAACTTCGGAAAATCGTTACCAAAGAACTCAATATCGAAGGTAACCCCACACAAGAATTCTGCGACTTGGTTTGCACCGTACACCCAGAACAGGTAACCCTCGTTCCCGACGACCCGCAACAAATAACAAGCAACCACGGTTGGAACACGATGCAGCATTTCAACCGCTTGCAAGCACTCACGGACATTTTTCACCAAAAGAATATCCGTGTCTCCGTCTTTGTTGACCCCGACCCTGAAATGGTCTTCTACGCTGCCAAGTTAGGAGCGGATAGAGTCGAACTCTACACGGGTCCCTACAGCGAACTGTACACCGTCAACCCGCTGCAAGCCCTCAATCAATATGCGCCTGCAGCACACAAAGCCAAAGAATTGGGGATAGGGCTGAATGCAGGGCATGACCTGAATCTGCACAACCTGCGTGACTTTATCAACGCCTTTCCTTGGACCGACGAAGTCAGCATCGGACATGCTCTCATCGCCGATGCACTCTACTTGGGTATCGAAGAAACGATACACCGATACAAAAAACTTGCACAAGTATAATACATAACCGATATATAAAATCTACTGAAATATGAATGGTTTACTACTTCAGGTACAAAATGTAGCGGATACTGCAAATCAATTGCTGAACAATACGCCTCTGACGGAACAAGAGCCGATGAACCTTTGGCAAATGGCTGTGTATGGAGGCTGGATTATGATTGTCTTGGCTGTCCTTCTTGCTCTGGCCGTCTATCTGTTCATCGAACGGTTAGTCGTCATCAATGCCGCAAAAAAAGAAGACAAATCCTTTATGGACCGAATCAAGGACTATATACACGAGGGAAAAATCGACTCCGCATTGAACCTCTGCAAGAAAACCAATACCCCTTCGGCTCGAATGATTGAGAAGGGTATAACCCGTATAGGACGACCAATGAACGACATACAGGTTGCTATCGAAAATGTAGGGAACCTCGAAGTCGCTAACTTGGAAAAAAACCTTGTCATCTTGGCTACTATCTCGGCAGGCGCACCTATGCTGGGCTTCCTGGGTACGGTACTCGGTATGGTGCAGACTTTCTATAACATGGCGGGTAGTGCTTCCGGCGTCATCGAACTCTCGTCGCTCAGCGAAGGTATGTACCAGGCTATGGTAACCACTGTAGGTGGTCTTATCGTAGGTATCCTCGTCATCTTTGCTTACAACTATCTCGTTGCTCGCATCGACTCAGTTGTCAGGCTGCTCGAAGGAAGAACAATGGAGTTTATGGACCTGCTTAATGAACCCGCATAAATATGGCACTCAAACGACGAAATAAGGTAGAAGCAGGCTTCTCAATGTCATCCATGACCGACTTGATTTTCCTCCTACTGCTATTCTTTGTCCTGGCAAGTACAATGTCCTCTCCTAACGACATCAAAATAAATCTGCCGCAGAGCCATGCCAAAACCAATACAAAACAAGTGGTCGCAAAAGTCAATATCGATAATCTCGGCAACTATTCAGTAGCACTCGGCAAACAAAAACCCATTGCTATACAACCCGAAGACCTCGAAAACTACTTGATGGCGGCACAAGCCAACGACTCCTCAACCTACATCGCTATTCACGCCGACCAGGACATCGCCTACAAGGAAGTAGTCCGTGTACTCGATATCGCTAACAAAAACAAAATGAAAGTGGTCATTGCCACCAAGAATGCCCAATAATGCGCTATAAATCGCATATAATAGCCTCCGTCGGTACAGCATTGTTCATGCTGCTACTCTTCTTGCTGCTTTGGGTGGTCTATATCGACCGCTTCGAGCAACCAGAAGACGAAGGCATAATGGTGTCCTTTGGAGATACTGACGCGGGAGAAGGTGCCGCCTTCGAACCGACAACCACCGCCGTCCCTCAAACGGTCGCTCCACCTGCACCGCCGCAACAACAGTCCTCCAACGACCTGATGACGCAGGAATCCGAAGAGTCACTCGCATTGGCGGAGCAGCAGGAAAAAGAAAAACAAAAACAACTCGAAGAGCAGGAACGACTGCGCAAACAACAAGAGAAAGAAGAGGCGGAACGCATCGAAGCAGAACGAATAGCCAAAGAAAAGGCTATCGCCGAACAAAAAGCAAAGCAGGCTGCCATCGACAAAGCCAATAACCTGATGAGCGGAGCATTCTCATCAAATACATCCTCTTCCTCTGGTTCTGGCAACTCACATGGTGATACCATGCAGGGAAATCCTGTCGGAAAAGGTACTTCCAACGGACATGGATGGTCACTCAATGGACGGTCGCTCAAAGGAAACCTTGTAACTCCATCTGCCAAAGGCGTACAGGAAGGCAAGGTGGTAATATCTATCAAAGTAAACGAAGCAGGGAAGGTTATCGAAGCAAAACAAGGCAATGGTACAACCATCTCTGAACAACAGACCATTCGGGCTTGCATCGAAGCCAGTCGAAAGGCGGTTTTCTCTGCGGGCAATAATGTAGTCGTAGGCTCTATAACATACCAATTCCGAAACAAGTAGTAACCAATACCATAACATTATGAATTACATCTTTTTGGACAAGGGCTTTGAAGAAATAGAAGCCGTTACAACCATCGATCTCTTACGCAGAGCAGGTATAGAGTTGGTCGTAGTTTCTTTAAGGGAAAAAACTCTTGTAGAGGGAGCGCATAACATTGCTCTACAAGCCGATGTGCTTTTTCAGAATGTCGATTTCTCTAACGCAGAGATGCTTATATTACCGGGTGGCGCAACAAAACTCGGAGAACATAAAGGGTTGGTACAATTGCTGCTCGAACACAATAAACAAGAGAAACCTATCGCCGCTATATGTGCCGCACCCTCTGTACTTGGCACGCTCGGTATCCTAAAGAACAAACAGGCTACTTGTTACCCAGGATTCGAGTCCTATTTAGGAGAGAGTTATGTCGGAGGACTGGTCGTCGAATCTAAAAACATCATCACTGCCAAAGGACCTGGACTTAGTGCCGACTTCGCTTTCTGCATCATCGAAAAACTCAAAGGTACAGAAACTGCCGACGAAGTTTACGACACGGCGCAATACTAATCATTCCATCAGCGTTCCGCTGTCAATCCTTCCCCTAAGGATTGACATCCCGCCATACTACACTGCCCCAACGATACATCGTGGGGCGTGCAGCAACAAACAAAAAGGACCTGCCTCACGGCAAGTCCTTTCTTTAACCATTTACCATTTTCTTATTTACCAAATTACTACACCTCTCAAACGGTTATAACTATATGTTACATACCCGTTTTGTGAACCAACTGGGGCTCGAACCCAGGACCCCATCCTTAAAAGGGATGTGCTCTACCTGCTGAGCTATTGATTCTCGTGTCACCCTCAAAAGCGGTTGCAAAGGTATATCTTATTTTTTATATGTGCAAGAGGAAAATGCGTTTTTTTGAATTGTTTGAAAAATAATTCTGTTCAATATATCCCCCGTCCTATGCACATACCGCTTTCAAGACAATATAAACTCTGTAAAAACATTGTTTTATCCTTTGAAAAACGCAAAAAAATGACTATCTTTGCAGAATGTATATCCATGTAAATGTATTATGATAACAATCGAGCAACTAAAAGATATTCAGGGAAGAGCGGAAAAACTGTGTCGCTATTTGGCTATTGATGAGAAACGGATACAATTGGAAGAGGAAGAACTGCATACGCAGACTCCTGAGTTCTGGGACGACCCAAAGGCGGCTGAAGCACAAATGCGCAAAGTAAAAGCCTTGAAAAATTGGATCGACGGGTACGAAGGTGTGCGTAAGGCAATTGAAGAATTGTCTCTTGCATTCGACTTCTATAAAGATGAGGTGGCATCAGAACAGGAAGTCGACGATGCCTACGCCAAAGCACAAAAGGAAGTCGAGGCTCTCGAAATGAAGAATATGCTCTCTCACGAAGAAGACCAAATGTCTGCAGTACTGAAAATCGTGGCAGGAGCGGGAGGCACAGAAGCGCAAGACTGGGCAGATATGCTCTTCCGTATGTATATGCGCTATTGTGAAAAACATAACTATAAAACGGAGATTAGTAATCTGCAGGAGGGTGAAGAAGCCGGCATTAAAACGGTTACATTCAAAGTAGAAGGGGATATGGCGTATGGGTACTTGAAAAGTGAAAATGGCGTGCATCGTTTGGTACGGGTATCGCCTTATAACGCACAAGGAAAACGCATGACTTCTTTTTCCTCGGTCTTTGTTGTTCCGCTTATTGACGATACAATCGAAATAGAAGTGAACCCCGCTGGTATAAGTTGGGATACTTTTCGCAGTTCGGGAGCAGGTGGGCAGAATGTCAATAAAGTCGAGTCTGGTGTACGCTTGCACTATAAATTCAAAAACCCGCTTACAAACCAGGACGATGAAATCGTCATCGAGAATACCGAAACGCGCGACCAACCCAAGAACAGAGAAAATGCACTGCGTCTGCTTCGAAGCCAACTCTATGAATTGGAGTTAGAGAAACGCCGCCAGGCACAAGCCAAAGTCGAGGCAGGAAAAAAGAAAATCGAATGGGGCAGCCAAATACGAAGTTATGTCTTCGACGATAGACGGGTTAAAGACCATCGGACAAACTACCAGACAAGCAATGTCAGCGCAGTAATGGACGGCGATATAGACGGCTTCATCAAAGCATATCTGATGGAATTCACCGATTAACTAACAGATAAATACTATAGTTATGAAAAAACTGATGCTAATACTGAGTGCAACGCTACTCACTGCAAACTTATTCTCACAAGAGTCCGATAGCCTACAGCAGCACATCGACTCAGGCTTTGTTTTTACTACTGTTTACGAAAATCCGATAACTTCAGTTAAAAATCAATTCAAGAGTTCTACGTGCTGGAGTTTTTCTTCGTTAGCACTACTCGAGTCCGAACTGCTGCGAATGGGCAAAGGGGAATACGACCTCAGTGAAATGTTTGTCGTTCATCACACAATGCAAGACCGTGCCAAGAACTATGTGCGTTATCATGGCGATTCATCGTTCTCTCCAGGTGGCAGTTTCGCTGATATGCTCTACTGCCTTAAAAACTATGGGATAGTACCTCAAGAGGCTATGCCGGGTATTATGTATGGTGATACTCTGCCTAATCATGCTGAATTGGATGCAGTAGCGGAGGCTGTTGTAAATACGATCGCTAAAGGTAAATGGAAAAAATTGTCACCCGTATGGCAACAAGCGGTAGAGGCTATATACAATGTCTATTTAGGTGAATGTCCCGATACTTTCACCTACAACAATAAAGAATACACCCCTCGATCTTTCACCGATATGTTAGGATTGAACGCCGATGATTACATCTCACTGACATCCTATACCCATCATCCGTTCTATACTGCTTTTGCAATCGAAATACCTGACAATTGGCGTCAAGCAGTAAGTTATAACCTTCCAATCGACGAACTAATGCAGGTGTTCGACTATGCTATTCAAAACGGTTATACTATAGCCTGGGCAGCCGATGTGAGTGAAATAGGCTTCAATCGTAAAGGAATTGGTGTATTGCCTGATGTGGAGCAAGGTGCCGACCTTATTGGTTCTGACATGGCGCATTGGTTAGGGTTGTCCGATGCTGACAAACGCACGGAACTTACCCAAAGACCTCTACCGGAAATGCAGGTAACACAACAAATGCGACAAGAGGCTTTCGATAATTGGGAAACAACTGATGATCACGGGATGCTTATTTTCGGTATTGCTAAAGATCAAAATGATAAACCTTATTATATGGTGAAGAATTCGTGGGGGACACAAAAGAGCGACTATAAAGGTATCTGGTATATCAGTAAGGCTTTTGCGCAATATAAGACAATGAATATTGTTCTGCACAAAAACGCTATTCCGAAAGATATTCGCAAAAAACTCAATATTCGATGAATAAATTCATTGTCATCATCAAACAATTGTTCTACCTACCATGGTGGTTTGTCCGTGCTAAGTTCTTCGGACGAAAAACCCCTTTACAAACTGTCTTGTTTATTACAGACAAGTGTAATCTTCGTTGTAAACATTGTTCTGTTTACCAAATGGAAAATAACCACATTATGACATTTGAGCAAGTATGTGAACAGTTGCGCTATTCATATAAGTTGGGTTCCCGTTTTGTGGATATAGAAGGAGGCGAACCAACATTATGGAGAGATGGAGAAAAGACCGTGAACGATATTATAAGTGCTGCACATTCCATAGGTTTCTATTCAGTCACAATAACTACTAATGCACAACAGGATTTTTCGTGGGTGCATACAGATAGTTTGTGGGTAAGTATGGATGGTGTTGGTGCATACCACGAGGCTATACGGGGCAAAGGCACTTTTAGCAGGTTGGAAAAGAATATCAAAGATTCTCGTTTGAAGCACTTGAGTGTGAATATGGTAGTGAACAAGGTGAATTATAAATGCTTGGAAGAAACACTTGAGTATGTGCGCTCTAACCCCTATATAGAACAGATATCGGTTAATTTTCACACCCCTTTTCCATCTACTGAGTATTTAGCGTTGGATGAAGAAACACAAAATACATGTATAGACACCGTTATCGCATATAAGAAGCAAGGTTATCCTATTATGAATTCTTATTCTGGCTTGCGTAAAATGAAAGACATAAAGCATATAAAGAAGCATTGTTGGGTGACGAATTTTGTTTATGCGGACGGTACAAGAGGTTATTGTGCTGCAATGAATACGGATATTTGTAACCACTGCGGACTCTGTATGTCAGGAGAAATGGCGTCTGTATTTAATCTATGCCCTGATACTATATTGGCAGGACTTAAATTGAGAAAATAATCTACCTCTATCTTAAAACGATATGAATTTCACACATCTACATGTTCACTCACATTATTCTACTTTAGACGGAATGTCTAAAATACCCGATTTGGTTGATAAGTGTCAGCGTAGCGGAATGCATAGTATGGCACTTACTGATCATGGTAATATGTATGGTATTAAGGAATTTCTGGACTATAGCAAGAAAGTGAATAACGCTGCAAAGAAAGCCTTAAAAGAATGCAAAGAGGATATAAAGAGGTGTGAGGAGCAAATAGCCAAAGTACCTGAATTGGAGGAGGCTCTGAAATCGGTCAGCAATGAGACAGAGAAGAAAGCATTAAGCAGCAAAATAGCAGAGTATAAGGCGGCTACGAAGAAGATTGCTCTTTATCAGAAACAACTTGTTTCTTTGCAAGAAAAAGCGGATAACTATATTCCTTTCAAGCCTATTGTAGGGGTAGAGGCATATTGTGCCCGCCGTAGTCGGTTGTTGAAGGATAAGAATGTCCGCGAAGTAGCAGAGAACGGGCGTGAACATATTGTGGATCGTAGCGGATGGCATATTATTTTATTGGCCAAAAATAGAATAGGTTATAAGAATCTTTGTAAGATGGTTAGTTCTGCTTATATAGAAGGTTTTTATGACCGTCCGCGTATTGACAAGGAACTATTGGAAAAGTATCATGAAGGCGTAATAGTTTCTTCTGCCTGTTTAGGAGGGGAGTTGCCTCAGTTGATTATGCAAGGCAAAGTGGAGGAAGCAGAGAAATCTATCCGTTGGTTCAAGTCGATATTTGGTGAGGATTACTATATAGAATTACAGCGTCATAAAACAGATAAGCCACAAGGAGACCAGAGTGTTTATCAGAAGCAGATGCAAGTGAATCCCGTACTTATTGAATTGGCGCATAAGACAGGTACGAAGATTATATGTTCGAATGATGTTCATTTTGTAGAGGAAGAGCATGGTGAGGCTCATGATAGATTGATATGTGTTTCTACCGGTAAAGATTTTTCTGACCCTAACAGAATGCACTACACTAAGCAAGAGTGGCTTAAAACACCGCAGGAGATGGCTGATATTTTCAGTGATATACCGGAGGCGTTAGAAAATACTCAGGAGATAGTTGACAAGATAGAAGTTTACAGTATCGATTCCAAACCTATTATGCCAAAGTTTTCTATACCAGAATCTTTTGGTACGGAAGATGAATACCGTAAGAAATATTCTACGCAGGATTTATTTGATGAGTTTACTCAAGATGAGCATCATAATGTAGTTCTTACTCAAGAAGAGGCTGAGAATAAAATTGCTTTGCTTGGCGGTTATGATGATTTATATCGTATCAAGTTAGAGGCAGACTATTTAGCATATCTTACATGGAAAGGAGCAAGGGATCGCTATGGAGAACAATTGACGGAAGAACAGAAGGAGCGCATTACATTCGAGTTGCATATTATGAAGACAATGGGTTTCCCTGGCTATTTTCTCATTGTGATGGATTATATCAGAGCCGCCCGAGAAGAATTGGATGTATCTGTAGGTCCTGGTCGTGGTAGTGCTGCGGGTAGTGTAGTTGCCTATTGTTTACGGATAACGGATATTGATCCATTGAAGTATGATTTGCTGTTTGAGCGTTTCTTGAATCCAGACCGTATATCGTTGCCAGATATAGATGTCGATTTTGATGATATTGGGCGTCAACGCGTTATTGATTGGGTTGTTAACAAGTATGGTGTAACCCATGTGGCTCATATTATCACCTATACTACAATGGCTACGAAGGCTGTGATTGCCGATATTGGTCGTGTGCAAGGTGTACCGCTCAATACAGTTGCAGCCATAAAGAAATGTATTCCTGACAAGTTTGATGCAAGCGTAGTAGATGAGAAGGGGAAAACTCCGCCTGTGAATTTGCATAACTGCTACAAGTATAAGACCGAGTTGAAAGAGTTCTTGAACAGTAATGATCAGAAGATAAAGGATACGCTGCATTATGCAGAAGAACTTGAGGATACTATTCGCGGAGTAGGTGTACATGCTTGCGGTCTTATAATCGGGGCAGATGATTTGACTGAATTTGCACCGTTGGCCACAGTTAAAGACCCTAAGACTGGACAAGACCAGTTAGTGACAGAGTATGACGGTCATTATGTTGAGTCGGTTGGATTGATTAAGATGGACTTCTTGGGGCTTAAGACATTGACTATAATAAAAGAGGCTCTGGCTAATATCAAGAAGGCTCAAGGGATAAGCGTTGATATAGATCATATCCCTCTTGATGACGAGGTGACATATAAGTTGTTTCAAGACGGTAGAACGATTGCTGTATTTCAATTTGAGTCTCCTGGTATGCAGAAGCATCTCAAGGAGTTGAAACCTACAGTGATAGGTGATTTGATTGCAATGAATGCCTTGTATCGTCCAGGTCCGATGGATTATATTCCGCAGTTTATCCGTCGTAAACAGGGTAAAGAACCTATTACTTACGATTTGCCTTGTATGGAGAAATATCTGAAGGAGACATACGGGGTGACTGTATATCAAGAGCAGGTGATGCTTTTGTCGCGTTTGATTGCAGGCTTTACGCGAGGTGAGAGTGACCAGTTGCGTAAGGCTATGGGTAAGAAATTGGAGAAACTGCTGGTAGATTTATATCCTAAGTTTATAGAAGGCGGGAAAAAGAACGGACATAATCCTGATATACTGAATAAGATATGGACAGATTGGTTGGCCTTTGCAAAGTATGCTTTCAATAAGTCGCATGCTACTTGTTATGCGTGGTTAGCCTATCAGACCGCCTATCTTAAGGCGCATTATCCTGCAGAGTTTATGGCTGCAAACTTGACCATCTCAAAGGATGACATAACAGAGGTGACGAAGTTGATGGATGAATGCAAGGTTCTTGGTATAAGCGTGTTAAGACCTGACGTAAATGAATCGGAACTGAATTTTACGGTGAACAATCGTGGAGATATACGTTTTGGTTTAGGCGGCATTAAAGGAGTGGGCGAAGCAGCAGTACAGCAGATTATATCAGAGCGTATTGCTCATGGCGAGTTTAAGGATATTTTTGACTTTTTAGAGAGAGTCAACCTACAGGCATGTAACCGAAAAACAATAGAGAACCTTGCTTTGTCGGGTGCTTTTGATTGTTTTGAGGATATATATCGTGAGCAGTTGGTTGCGGTGAACAGTAAAGGGGAGAATGTATTAGACACTTTAGTTAGATACGGAAACAGTTACCAATCTGCGAAAAAGAACAATGCATCTTCGTTGTTCGGCAGTTTCGGGGATGAGAATACGATAGAGATTAAACGACCCGAGATACCTGCAGCGGAGCATGGTTCCGTGATTGAGAGACTTAATATCGAGAAACAACTTATAGGGATATGTCTTTCGGCGCACCCTCTTGAGAACTACGAGTTTGAGATAAAGGAACTATGCAATACGACGACACAAGAGTTGAAGTATTTTGACGGCTTCAGTACGGTAGAGAAACGGAATGTGTTTGAGACGCCGGAGGGAAAAGCGACCCCTTTGCAATGGTTAAAGGACAATGCAGGAAAGATACTTACAATAGGCGGCAGGGTAGCAAAAGTGGAGGAGAAAGTGATAAAGAAAGCAGGCAGTAAGTTTGAGGGTCATAAGTTCGGTGTTTATACAGTGGAGGATTATGAAGGGTCGTACGAATTCCGTTTGTTTGAGGAAGACTATATAAACATGGGCAGAATTCTTACGGAGGATGCCTATATCGTTGTAACAGGCAGAATACAACAGAGGGGTGAGGACCGATGGAAATTCTTCAAACCCAAGTCGGAGGCAGAAGCGGAGTATGAGTACAGGATAACCAATGTGGCATATCTGAATGATATGCAGAGCAAGTCGTTAGGGCGGATAGATTTGCGTATTCCTTTGAAAAGTATTACGCCTGCCTTTACAGAGACCTTGATGGCACTATGCAGTACCTGTTCGGGAATGACTCCCCTGCAACTGATGGTGTATGATGAGACCTATAACCATATGGTGACTTTGACGCACGGGAAAGCGCATATCCATATCACCAAGCAGTTCTATAAGCAACTGAAAGAGTGGAGGGCGCAAGGCGTATTGGAGTATTCGTGTGTAACGAATGCAGCAGAAAGATAGTTGTATCGTGCAGAGGAGGTGAATGAACCGAGATTAGTTCTTTCGTTTAGGGTTGCGGGGAAACCAACCTCTCTCTACTCTTTTTTTCTGCTCAAAGAGTTCCAATATGGACCAGAAGCACGAGAAAGCAAATACGCCTAATATAACAGAGGCGTAGGTATTGTCGGTGAACAATGAAAGAGTGAGCGAAGCCAATCCGACTATCATAAAAGCCCACCAGCAGCGAGTACCGAGATAGTATTCTGCTTTGATGACGATAGGGTGGAACATCCCGATACATAAGAATGCGGATAATCCTAATACGATTCCTTCGATATTGATTGGCATAAAATGTCAGGGTTATTGGTGATGTGCAAAAGTACATCAAATAATCGGAATATGAAAGGGGTGATGAGTTGGGTAGGAGATAAAATGTATTTTGTTATAGCGCATATATCTGCAGGGCGGATATATGCGCTATGTGTATATGCGCTATCGCGTATGTTCGCATTGCGTATGGTCGCGGGGGCGTATTTTCGCTACGCGTATGTTGGAGGAAGGGGTTACATAGTTTTGAGGGGAACATATTGTTCTACCTGCGAAAGGGAGTTGAGAGCCATAGCACGCTATGGCTCTACAGCATACACGGAATTAACAAT
>CAVHKB010000011.1:0-23554 GCA_963636305.1 Prevotella sp. P5-108 | reverse complement strand
TAATAATTAACAATTAATATGTATGGATTTAATTAACAATTAACAGTTAACAATTCACATGCAAGGTTGGGTGGTTTTTTGTATGTTTTTTCTATGCTCTTCCTATATTCATCCTATATTCGTCCTATATGCATCCTATATAAATCGTATATAAATCCTTTGGAATGGGTAGTAAATAGTGGGGATTACGGAGGGGAGTTTTGAGGGGAGCAGGAGGTTTTACCTGCGAAGGGGAGTTGAGAGCCATAGCACGCTATGGCTCTACGGTTAGCCTAAACGAAATTACAAACGACGGGCAAAGTGCCATTGAATATGTTACCACGCAAGAAGCCACGCAGAGAGCCATAGCACGCTATGGCTCTACAGTTAACATAAGCGCACGGTGAGGGGATGAATGGATTGGCGTGGCGGAGGGGAGATTTTATTGGGTATGGATAAAAAAAGAGGCTGCCTGAGATGGTCAGGCAGTCTCTTTCTGTTTACGGTCGTTGAATTATTGTATGTCAATGACACGCGTAGTCTGTTTCTGTACAGTGGGATCCAATTTAGGAAGGTCTATATGCAATACGCCATGCTCAACTTTAGCGGATATAGCCTCTTTGTTTACATTATCAGGCAAGAGCAACGATTGTTCGAAGCGGCTATAATTGAACTCGTGACGCAGATACTTGGTCTTTTTGTCCTCCTCTTTGTTTTCTTGTTTCTTTTCAACAGATACCACCAATTCGTCTTGGTCGTTGACATGTACCTGGAAGTCCTCTTTGGTCATACCCGGAGCGGCAATCTCCACATGATACATCTTTTCGTCTTCTTTGACATTGATAGCAGGTGCCGTAGTTGAAACATTGCGCATCAGAGGCCATTCCTCGCTAAAAAAGTCGTTGAAGATACTTGGTAACCAGTTTTGTTCTGTTCTTCTAATTGTAGGTAACATAGTAGTAAAATTTTAATAGTTGGTTTAGTGCCTATCTTTGAGAACCCTCTTTATAGGATGTCTCTCAATCGACATTCGCTTATGTTTAGGCAAATGATATGCCAATGCACGGGGGAGTGATAATTCTGCCAAGATGTCACCTAAAGTGCTGCTAATCTGACAATTTGTCAGCCGAATATGCCATAAAGGAAAATGCGAAACCAATTATTTGGAAGAACGAGAGGAAAAGTGTATCTTTGCGCTTGTAATGCGAGATACACTAATCATAGGATTGACTGGCGGTATAGGCAGTGGCAAGTCGTTTATATCGAGAGGTTTAGAGGGTATGGGTTACGCAGTATATAACTCTGATGCCGCAGCGCAAAGGTTAATTCATGACAATCCGTGTGTCCGCAGTCAGATAGAACTCTTGTTTGGCAGTGATATATTTGTGGAAGACCATTACGACAGACCCCGTGTGGCATCGATGGTGTTCCGTGACCCAGCGTTACTGGAGAAACTCAATCAGATTGTGCATCCTGCAGTGGCATACGATTTACAGGAGTGGGCAAGTAATGTTGAGGGGGAAATAGCGTTTGCCGAATCAGCAATTTTGTTCGAAAGCGGTTTCAATAAACTATGTCGTGCGGTGGTATGTATCAGTGCGCCTGATGCTGTGCGTGTTGAGCGTATTATGGCGCGTGAGCATACGAGCAGGGAAGCGGTGGAGGAGCGAATGCGCAACCAAGCCGACCAAGAGTGGATAAAAGAACAATCGGACTTGGTGGTAGAGAACGACGGAAGTGTTTCGGCAGAGGAATTGTGTGAGCAGATTAGAGCCTTTGCGGAGCGATTAAGAGAATAGTATGGAACATTCGGACCTCATATTTCGTTGTTTTGCATCGGGAAGTAGCGGTAATTGCTATTACTTGGGCAATTGTAAACAGGGAATACTGATTGATGCGGGCATATCAGCACGCACGATTCGCAGTGTGTTGCGGGAGATGGATTTGGACTTTCACAATCTGTTGGGAGTTCTTATTACTCATGACCATGCCGACCACATACGGGCAGTAGGGACATTGGGAGAGCGTTTCCACGTGCCTATTTATGCTACACAGGAAATACACGAGGGGATAAATCACAATTACGGAGTGAAAGAGAAACTTCGTACTTGTTGCAAATACTACCAAAAGGGAGTCCCTTTTTCGTTAGGTGATATGCAAATCAACACATTTGGTATCTCACACGATTCGACAGACTGCGTGGGCTATATTATAGATGTCGCTCATCAGCGATTCATAATGGCGACCGATATAGGCAAGATGGACAACACCTTTTGCCGCTATATAGAGACAGCGAACCACTTGGTTATAGAGGCTAATCATGATGAGCAGATGCTGTTGAACGGTCCTTATCCTTCGTACTTGAAGGCACGGATTTTATCGGATATGGGACACTCGAGCAACAAGACTTGCGGTGAGACACTTGCGAAACATTACCATAAGGGGTTGCAGAATGTATTTTTATGCCATTTGAGCCATGAGAACAATGACAAGGCCCTTGCATACGACACCGTGAAAGATTGCTTGGAGAAGGCGAATGTGCGCGTGGGAGAAGATTTGAACCTGTATGTATTTGAGCGGTTAGTTCCTTCGCCAATCTATAATCTCACGACGGGAGAGGTTATACAGATATAAAGGGCTGTTCCGCTTATTTGCAGCACAGTGGCAAGAAAGACTTAAGTAGGGAGTACAGATGCCTTTGCAGGCGGTTAAATGTTTACTTGCATGGGGATATGATTTTGAGAGGCACAAGATTTGTAGTAGCCTACAGAGAGTCATAGAGAAGAAACAAACGACACACCTATAAACAAACAAATTCATACCTAATATGGAACGACTTGTAATTATACCGACCTACAATGAGAAAGAAAATATAGAGAACATCGTACAAGTGGTGTTGACTCTTCCTATAGAGTTTCATATACTCATTGTTGACGACAATTCCCCCGACGGAACAGCAGAAATCGTAAAGCGTTTGCAGGTTCAGTATCCTGAGCAGTTATTTCTGTTGGAGAGGAGTGGCAAACAGGGTCTTGGGACTGCCTATATTGCAGGTTTCAAGTGGGCAATTGAACACAAGTATGAATATATCTTTGAGATGGATGCCGACTTTTCGCATAATCCGCAAGATCTACTTTCACTGTACGATGCATGTGCGAATGAGGGTGCAGATGTGGCGATAGGAAGTCGATATGTAACCGGCGTTAACGTTGTGAATTGGCCGATGAGCCGAGTTCTGATGTCGTACTTTGCCAGCAAATATGTCCGTTTTATTTTGGGCGTTGATATACATGATACGACAGCGGGCTTTATGTGCTACAGGAGGCATGTATTAGAGACGATAGAATTGGACAAGATACGGTTCAAAGGATACGCATTCCAAATAGAGATGAAGTTCACGGCATACAAGTGCGGTTTTACGATTAAGGAAAAACCGATTATATTCATCAATCGTGTGCTTGGAACATCGAAGATGTCGGGAGGTATATTCTCGGAAGCCCTGTTGGGAGTTGTACGCCTTCGGTTGGAATCCTTCTTCAGGAAATATCCTCAAAAATAGTGTGTCGGTACGGATTATGAGAGTGTTGGAAAAGGTTTCAGGATGGTCGTTGTATGTTGCGTTATGCAGCATCGGTTTGTTTCTGTTGGCAGGTTGCAAGACAGACAGAGCGAGGTCGGTTGATGCAGAGAAGAGCGAAGGTGGTATCAATGAGGTCAGATATGAATACGGCATACCTGTGGATTCTTTTTATTGTACGACAGGGGTTGTTCGTGAGGGTGAGACTTTAGGGGGAATCTTTGCTCGTTTAGGTGCAGAGCCAAAGGTTATCAACCAATTAGGCTTGCTTCCAACCACCGAATTTGATGCACGAAAGATACGGCCACAGAAGAGTTACCTTGCGTTTTACTCGTTGGATTCGGTCTTATGCTATTTTGTTTACAAGCAAGATTATATCAACAGCATTGTTCTTGATGTGCGAGATACTCTGCACATTGAAAAGATACAGAAGCCATTGCGTCACCACACGGAATGCAGGGAAGTGGAAATTGTATCGTCGTTGTGGAATGCATTTGTGGACGCAGGAATGAGTCCGCAATTGGCTATTGAGTTATCGGATATATACGCCTGGACTGTAGATTTCTTCGGTTTACAGCAAGGGGACCGTTTTAGGGTGTATTATACACAGAGTTTTGCAGACAGTATCCCTATTGGTATAACGAGGGTGCATGCAGCGACCTATTATCACGGAAAAGACAGTCTTACGGCATACTATTTTGCCAATGACGATATTGCAGGTTATTTTGACGAGCAAGGTAACAGTTTGCGTAAGGCGTTCTTGAAAGCCCCTCTTAACTACAAGCGTATTTCTTCGACATTCACCTATCACCGGAAGCACCCTATCTTCAAGACTGTTCGTCCGCACACGGGAGTAGATTATGCCGCCCCTATAGGGACTCCTGTAGTATCAATAGGCGACGGAGTTGTGATAGAGAAAGGATATAAGGGCGGAGGAGGAAACACCGTTAAGATACGGCACAATTCGACATATACGACTGCGTATCTGCACTTGAGCAAATATGGTAAAGACATTCAAACGGGTAAGCGTGTGGCACAAGGAGATGTTATCGGTTATGTGGGCAGCACAGGTAACAGCACCGGTCCTCATTTGGATTTCCGAGTATGGAAGAACGGTACTCCAATCAATCCCCTTACTATGGAGTCGCCTCCTGTAGAACCTATCCCAGACAGATACAAAGAAGATTATAATGCTACAGTAGATGCATTGAATCGTTTTCTGCAATAGCAGATTGGTTAGGGGATAGACTTTTATAAGAACACAATGCGTGGTAAGAACGAAATGTCTTACCACGCATTATATTTACAGGAGGTTGACAGTGGCGTTGTGAGGGACGCCACTATCTTATTTGGGATTACTTTGCGAAACTGATTGCACGCGTTTCACGAATGACTGTTATCTTGACCTGACCTGGATAAGTCATTTCGTCTTGGATGCGCTTAGCAAGGTCGAAAGACAGAAGTTCGGTTTCCTTATCTGTCATCTTGTCGGCTCCTACGATGACCCGCAGTTCGCGTCCTGCTTGAATAGCGTAGGTCTTTATTACACCCGGGTAACTCAGAGCGAGGTTCTCAAGGTCGTTCAACCGTTTGATATAGGCTTCGACTATTTCGCGTCTTGCTCCTGGTCTTGCTCCGGATATAGCGTCGCATGCTTGTACGACGGGTGCGAGCATCGTTTCCATTTCGACTTCATCGTGGTGTGCGCCTACAGCATTGCATATATCGGGCTTTTCGCCATATTTCTCGCATAGGTGCATACCTAAGATTGCATGTGGCAATTCGGGTTCATCTTCGGGGACCTTTCCTATATCGTGCAAGAGTCCTGCGCGTCTTGCCTTTTTGGGGTTCAGTCCGAGTTCGGACGCCATAGCGGCGCACAAGTTGGCAGTTTCGCGTGCGTGTTGCAGAAGGTTCTGTCCATAAGAGGAGCGGTATTTCATTCGTCCTACCATTTTAATTAATTCAGGATGAAGGCCATGTATACCGAGGTCGATGGTGGTTCGTTTGCCGGTTTCGATGATTTCCTCTTCGACTTGTTTCTTTACTTTGGCAACGACCTCTTCGATACGAGCGGGGTGGATACGCCCGTCGGTGACGAGTTGATGCAGTGCCAAGCGTGCTATTTCCCTTCGTACTGGGTCGAAAGCAGAAAGAACGATGGCTTCTGGTGTGTCGTCCACGACAATTTCGACTCCTGTTGCAGCCTCCAAAGCCCGTATGTTTCGTCCCTCACGCCCGATGATGCGTCCTTTTACCTCGTCGTTATCGATATGGAATACGGTTACAGAGTTTTCGATAGCGGCTTCGGTTGCGACTCGTTGGATGGTCTGTACAACAATTTTCTTGGCTTCTCGGTTGGCGTTTAGTTTTGCCTCCTCCATTATCTCGTTGATATAAGACATGGCGTTGGTTTTTGCTTCGTCTTTTAGAGATTCGACCAATTGGCGTTTTGCCTCTTCGACAGAAAGACCTGATATTGTTTCGAGTTGCACCTGTGCCTGCTTGTGCATTTTATCGATTTCTTTCTGTTTGTAGTCGATGGCTTGTTGTTGCTGTTCGAGTTGTTGATGTTTCTGTCCTAATTCGTTTTGGGCGCGTTGAACCTCCCCTTGTTTTTGGTTTAACTGTTGTTCGCGCTGCCCGAGTCGTTGCTCGACCTGTTGCAGTTTTTGGTTTTGTTGTTGTACATTTTTATCGTACTCGACTTTGAGTGCAATGAATTTCTCTTTTGCTTCGATGATTTTATTCTTCTTGATTATCTCTGCTTCTTCTTGTGCTTTAGCAAGCACACCATTGCCGACATAGCGAAGTATGATATAGGTTAAAGTTCCTCCTATGAGGAATGCGCCTATTCCGATTAGTATGATGTATAGCGGACTCATAGTTATGTAATTTGATTGTTAGTATTATTCTGTATTTGTTTATTCTTTGTTTATTGGTTGGTTTGTGTTGTTATTTTTTCGGTTGTTTGCAGCACCTGTTTGTTGAGTTCGGTTATCAGATGTTGCAGTGGTTCGAGTGCTTTAGTGTGTTTATCTAATTGCAATTCGACAGCGACATCCAAGGCTACATAGAGCCATATTTTTTCGGGGGACAACTGAGGATACTTGTTCATATATCCCTTGTACAACAGATTTATTTGTTGGGCAGCATCACGGTAGGCGGCTTCTTGTTCGCGCGGTACATTTAACTCGATGGAATGGAAATCGATTTTCAGAGTTATATGTTGTGTTGCTGGAGTCATTGTTATTCTGTCAGTTTTTCGAGGGCGGTGTCAATCAGTTGTATGAGTGATGTCAGTTTTCGTTTTGCTTGTTCTTTGTCGTCTGTATGTGCGGAGAGAGCGTGTGCTGTTTGCAGACTTTTGTACTTCTTCTTGAGTTGTTCGAGTTCTTCGTGGGAGCGCATTATTTCGTTGCGCTGCTGTTCGTTGGTTGTGCGCAGTGCAGCGTTTTGCTGTAACAAGTCGTTGCATTGTTGCAGCAAATGCTGAAGATTGTTTTGGAATTCAAGAAAAGACGACTGCATTATGGCGGTTAGAAACTATACCCTATGCCAAGTCCCAAAATGGATTGGAACTGAACTCGTTCGGTACTTGTAGTTACCCCGTTTTTGTCGGTTTTGTCGATCATCACTCCATTGTAGTACTTAAGGCTTGTTGACAATGTCAGGTTCAAGACCTTAAGGAATTGGTATGATATGGCGACATCCCAGTCAACATCGAAATTGCCGAAACGCTGGTGGTCGATATATTTGCCCTGTTCGTCTTTTCGGTTGTCCCATTTATAGGGAGAGAACAATCCGACGGTGGTGATGATTTTGAGGTCTTTGTATGTATAGTTGATACCTCCTTTGAAGGAAAGACCAAATTGGGCGTTTACATTTTTGCTTGAGGGTATGGTTTTATACATACCACTCTGTTCATCGAATTGATAGTCGACGACGCCATATTTGAGTTTGAGATAATCGCTATAGTTGTAATCAGGGTCGTAGAGGGAGGGGTCTAATGTTCCATTTTCGTAGGCACTGTTATATGCGTTGTTTACTTTATCATTGATATGTGATGAAACATAGGCGGTAGTGATTCGTCCCGCGATAGGTGAGAGGTAGATAGAGAATATGTCGTTTGGTTTCCAGTCGATACCTACAGAGATGTCGGTGTAAGAAGGGGCTAACCATTTGGAAACAGAGGGGTTATATCCGGTGACATAATTATATCCTTGTGCATATTGTGAGCGGAAGCCACCTAAAACGGTCAGGTACCATGTTTTTTTGAATTCCCAGCCGAATTTAGTGACAAGGTTTATCTTATCGGAAGATTTCTGTATAGGGTCTTCTTCCTGATTGATGTAGGAGTAGCCTATTTCGGTGTCGAGATTGGTGTCCCATGCGATAGCATCTTTGTGGTAAAGCAGTCTCATGCGTGCAAAAGCGACGCCGTTTACATTGTTCTTGCCTCCTGCAGCCCAGTTGACAAGTGCAGTTGCCGAAGCATTTAGCCCGACGACACCACTGAATTTCCAATTTTTCTCGCCTGTGTCTATTTTCGTCAAGTCGCCTTTTGCGGATTGGGCTGCATTGGCTTGTGCAGTAACAGTGGCTTTATCTACTACTTCCTGTGCAGAAAGAAGCACGGACGCCGGTAGCAATAATGATAGTAGAAGTAATTTTGTTTTCATCTTTACAAGTCGTTGTTATTATTACCATTGGAGAAAGGCAGTTTACTTATTGCCTATTCTCCCATAAAATTAGCGCAAAGGTAGCAGTTTTTTTTTGCTTATACAAGTATTCTATCGGTAAATTCGACAGAATAGCATCAAATATGGTTTACGGGTGAAATGATTTTGGGACGAAGATGCTTATTATGCGAAATAAAAGCACTACCTTTGCGGTTGCAAAGAGTTATGAACTATGAAAAAAGAACTTTTATTCATTTTATGTCTGTCGTCAGCAGTTGTGAGTGCGGAAACAATGCCGAGCGGTTATTATGACAGCATTGAGGGGACTCAAGATTCCGTACTTAAAGGCACACTCAAATCTATTATCCGCGACCACACTGTGATAGATTATGGTAGCGGGTTGGGAAAGACATGGGAAGTGTTTTATTACTCCGACAGAGATGAGAGTGGCTACTGTATGGATATGTATTGTGACGATTGGAAACTCTTTACCAGTCCCGGTGTTGCAGTGAGCGGTTGCAATATAGAACACTCCTTTGCAAAGTCGTGGTGGGGAGGTGTGAAGAATGATGCATATAAGGACTGCTATCATTTGAACCCGTCGAATTCGACGGCGAACTCTTCAAGAGGCAATTATCCTCTTGGCATTCCGACAACAAATATCAAGGATAAATCTTCGACCGGCTCATTGACTGTAGGGCAAGCAACATACGAGGGGGAAACTTTCTGGGTGTTTGAGCCAAAAGATGAGTATAAAGGGGACTTTGCGCGTGCATACTTTTATATGGCGACTTGTTATGGGCGTGATATTAACGGGAAATGTGACAATGTATGCAGTAAGTACAATGGCTGGCGTACGGATAACGCAGATGTAGGGAGTAAATTTGCGATGCAGAACAACAATTATTTGGAGTTTAGAGATTGGCTAATAGATGTTCTGCTGACTTGGCATCGTCAGGACCCTGTGTCAGAGAAAGAACTGAAACGAATGGATGCCGTGAGTGATTTTCAGCACAATCGGAATCCCTTTATTGAATATCCGTGTTTGGCAGAGTATATATGGGGAAATCATAAAGGTCAGCCAGTACGGTTGGCTACTCTAAAGAACACATACGATGCTGATTATCTTACTCTTCCTGAAGAAGCGAAAGGCGGTTGCGATTGCAGTGGTACGAATGTGGAAACGATTACGGATGAGGATGTACGGCGTGTTGCTGCCGAGAAAATGCTACATAACGGGCAGTTGGTTATTGTGTTGGACGGTGTGAAGTATTCTGTATTAGGCACACGGATAGAATGAGATGTGTTAAGAAATGCCCCCGCTGTGGCAGGGAGTTTGTGTGTACACACGACATTGATTGTGAATGCGTTGGCGTACGATTGTCGGCTGAAGCACGGTCGTATATCGGTACGCACTATTCGGATTGTTTGTGTTGTGCCTGCTTAAGGGAAATCGGTTCATCGTTGGACGAGCATTGATTTTCGTCGGAAAGTTTTCCTGTGATTATTGCAAAGCAGATTATCGGAGGTCGGTTGGATTTCCGTTGGATGATTGTTGCTTCATTGTTCGTTAATCACCCGTTAATCACACAATAATCACCCAATAATCACCCAAGAATCACCCAAAGAAGACAGCAAGAGAATCCGTATGATTATGCAAGGGTAGAGCAACGAGTGTTTGCAGAGGCAGCATTGACAGCAGACAGTCTATGCGATTCGTAGCGTTGGCGGCAGGGAAATGGAAGTTGCGGAGCAAGGTTGTTCGGGGGTTGTCAGATTGATTGAAAAGCAGTATCTTTGCGAGGTTTATTGACAGATTTACAAAATACTCTATATCCTGTTCGTATATGATTAGCGGCACTGTTCGGAATCAGACCAATTATGTATTGTGGGTGTGCGCAAGCACCTTGTGGATAACATTGACGACTATAGTTCCTGATTTCATCGATAATCCCATCGGTGATGTACGGACAGGGCTGATTGTTACGAGTTATGTATTGGCGTGCAGTGTGATGTCGTTCTTGTTATTCTATGCTGTAGGGCAGAGCAAATGGGCGAGTGCATTGTTGCTGCCCGTGTATGGTATCATCGGAGCGGCTGTTTCGTACTACAGAGTGGGCTACAAAGTGACTGTTACGCCCGTGATTGTTGAGTGTATGTTCAATACCAACCCTGAAACGATTCGCGGCGTGGTCGGTTGGCAGTTGATAGTTTGGATAGCACTGAACCTTTGCGTGTCGGTTGGTTTAGTGGTGTGGCGTTGGCGGAAGATTGCACCCTTGAGGTACGGGGTGTTGCAGGCAACCGTTGCGATACTCCTTTTCATCGGGTATTATTCGATACCTCGTATGCAACGCAGTTTGAAACAGCGTTACCCTATGCAGGTTGTTCATAGTATTCGTGAGTACAGGAGAGTAGAGGAGAAACGGCATGCACCCCGTAGCATACCGACATACACAGCGATGACCGATGAGCAGACGACGGACAGTCTGAACATTATTGTGGTGATAGGAGAGGCGGTTCGTGCAGACCATTTGCAACTGAACGGTTACGGGCGAGCGACGACTCCGCAATTGGCACAGCGGAAGAATGTGGTTTCGTTGCCTTATGTACGCAGCATTTACACACATACAGCCGCATCGGTGCCGTTGATGCTTACTCGTGCGGACAGTCTGCATTTGGACTATCAATACACAGAACACAGTTTTGTGTCCATACTGCGGGAGAACGGTTATCACACAGCGTGGATTGCCAATCAGGAGATGAATGAGAGTTTTACATTTGTTGCAACTGAGTGTGACACAACGATATACCCAAGTTTAGGGAAATCGACTTATGTGTATTCGGGGTGGTATGACAATGCACTCTTGGCACCAACGAGAGAGATACTTGCCAAGAAGCATGCGAAGAACCTGATTGTGCTGCACGAGATTGGCAGCCATTGGTACTATAACTTTCATGTACCCGAAGCGGAGTGGTACTTCAAACCCGTAACGACCAACCGAGTAGTGCGGAACAATACGACGGAACAGGTAGTGAATTCGTACGACAACACTATTCGCTATACAGATTGTGTGTTGGACTCGTTGCTGATGTTGGTAGAGGGACAGAGGACGATAGTTTTCTTTATGTCGGACCATGGGGAGTCGTTAGGAGAGGACGGTAACTATTGTCATGCAGGCGATGCAGAGGCGATGCACAGTTGTGGCACCTTTGTGTGGTATTCGGACCTCTATGCACAGACCTATCCAGAGAAAGTACACGCATTGGAGAGCAACAGGGATAATGCCTATATGACAGATATACTGTTTCACTCCGTACTTTCAGCCGCAGGACTACGGTTGACGGATGCTGAAAACGAGTTAGATGTACTGAGCCTTTGTAGTAACAAAAAAAGTGAGTATCTTTGTTCGCAAAATAATTAGAATATGAAGAATAGTTGTTTAGTAGTTGCGCTGTGCCTGCTGTTATCGGCAGAGGTATGGGGTCAGACGGTGAGAGAGTCGGAGTCGTCGCTTGTGTATTATATGCCTTTTACGACGCTTGTGTTTGATATTGATTATGAGGAGATAACAGAGGAACGGGGTATGTTTTATCAGTATTCGGAGCGTTATTTGCGCACGACGGACATTGTAAAGGAAGACAAGCATACCTATCGGCTGACGGGCATACGCCTTCGTACTGCTACAAAGGCAGATACGACACGCGCGTATACTGTTCCGTTCAACGAGAAGTACCCGTATTGTTCTTGTTTGTCGCTTACCAAAGAGGGGATTCTATTGGGTGTGAACGCAGAAAGTGTATGCAAGAACAATGGGCATAAGCCGACGGTCGGGGAGAATGTTCGGGAGAGGGAGGAAGTGCTTTCGGTTGTTCCATTCTTGGAGGAGCAGTTATTAGCCAATTCCACAGCAAAGATGGCGGAAAACACTGCTAAACAGATATATCGTATTCGCGAAAGCCGATTGAACCTGCTATCGGGAGATGTGGAACATTTGCCCAACGACGGGCAATCGATGCAGTTAGTGTTAGAGGAGTTGGATGCTCAAGAGAAAGCATTGACGCAGTTGTTTGTTGGTAAGCGTATCATCAGACAACACTCTGAGCGTCTGTCGTTTATCCCGACAGATGGCATCGAGAAAGATGTGTTGTTCCGTTTCTCGATGTTCAGTGGAGTAGTGTCGAAGGACGATATGAGCGGCAATCCGTATTATATTCATATAGACCAGTACAAGAAAGAATATGCTCCTTCGCAAAAAGACGACGAGAAGATGCAGGGGGCAAAGTCGCCTGTCTGCTACAACATTCCTGGACAAGCGCATATTCTGCTGAACGACGGAGAAAAGACTTGGGTGGAAAGTACAATAGATGTTGCTCAATGGGGTATTGCGGTTGCTCTACCCTACTCTTTGTTCAAGAAACCTGTTCACATAGAATTCTACCCGAAGACGGGAACTATAAAATCTATTCAATAATGCAACGACCATCATTCATCGTTCTCACATTGAGCCTGCTGCTTGTTTGTTTCGGTCTTCATGCCCAAGAACTTCAGTGCCAGGTAACAGTCAATTCGGACCAGATAGAAGGCTCTAACAAAAGTATCTTCAACACTTTACAGACCTCTATCACAGAATTTGTCAATACAACCCGTTGGACCAATATGACCTTTACGGATGCAGAGCGTATTGAGTGTAGTATGATGATAGTGGTGCAAAGTGTGACTGATAATCTGTTTATCGCAGAGTTGCAAGTGCAGGCGCGTCGTCCTGTGTACGGCACTTCATACACGACCACATTGCTCAACTTCAAAGATAACTATTTCAACTTTACCTATCAGGAATACGACCGTATAGAGTACCAACCGAATAGCATTACCAGTAATCTGGCTGCAATGTTGGCATACTATTGCTATTTAATCATTGGGCATGATATGGACAGTTTCTCTCGTTTGGGAGGTACACCTTATTTCCAACAATGTGAGAACATTGTAAGTATGGCACAGTCGGCATCGTTGGAGAATAGTGAATTGACTGGCTGGCAGGCTTTTGGGAGCAACCGTAACCGCTACACACTGACGAACAACCTTATGGATGAGGCTTTCCAAGGTTATCGTAATTTCTATTATGAGTATCACCGTTTGGCGTTAGACCAGATGGCTACGAATGTCGCTAACGCACGCGCTCGTATCGCAGAGGGGTTACCTGTGTTGCGTGAGGCGAACCGTTCACGACCGGCAACCTATCTTATCAACACCTTTTTAGATGCCAAGTCCGATGAACTGACCAATATATTCAAAAGAGGAACTTCCGATGAAAAGGAGCAAGCCTATTCTATCTTAATGGATATCGACCCCACACGCAATACCTTGTACGAGACCATCACAAAGAATCAGTAGTCCTATGGATAGTTTATTAGGGAAAGACATATCTGCCCTGCAAGACACTGCACTTTCCGTCGGGTTACCTAAGTTTGCCGGCAGGCAAATAGCGGAATGGCTTTACAAAAAGAGAGTCGTTTCTTTCGATGAAATGACGAATATCTCTCAAAAAGGTCGGGCTGCCCTGTCGGAGAAATACACCATCGGGCGCAACTCCTTTACGGCAGAGGCCATATCTCGTGACGGCACCAAAAAATATCTATTTCCTGCTGCCAATAGTGCCGTTGAAACCGTCTATATCCCCGATGGGGAACGGGCAACCTTGTGCGTCAGCACACAAGCAGGATGCCGTATGCGTTGCCAATTCTGTATGACGGGTACGCTGGGCTTTCATGGCAATCTTTCTGTCGGTGAAATCATCAATCAAGTATTCTCCGTTTCCGATACCCAATCCCTCACGAACATCGTGTTTATGGGAGAAGGTGAACCTTGTGACAACATCGACAATGTGCTGAATGCCTTGCAGATACTGACCGCCGACTGGGGCTGTGGCTGGAGTCCGCGACGAATAACCGTGTCCTCTGTGGGGTACATTCCCGGTCTTAAACGCCTCCTCTCGGAAACCGACTGCCATATTGCCATCAGCCTGCATAATCCCTTCCCGGCAGAGCGTGCCGAGATAATGCCTGTACAGAAAGTCTATTCCATCGAAGATGTCATCACCCTGCTGCGTTCCTACGATTTTCGTCACCAACGGCGTCTCTCTTTCGAGTATATCCTTTTCAAGGACAAAAACGACACCTTGCGTCATGCCAATCAACTGCGCCGTTTGCTGAACCCTTTGGCGTGTCGAATCAACCTGATACGCTTCCATTGCAATCCGCAGGACACAACGAACACCCTGCAAGGCAGTGACTTGCAGAAAGCAGAATGGATGCGCGACTATCTCACAGAGAATGGCATAACAACAACCATCCGTAAGTCGCGCGGAGAGGATATCTTGGCTGCGTGTGGAATGTTGGTTAACTCTCTGCAAAACAAAGAATAATGCGACGGCTCGTTCTCATCGGACTACTTTGCCATGCGGCTTTGCTTCTCCCGCAAGACAGGCTGCAGATTGTCAGTTATAATGTTGAGAATCTGTTCCATCCATCTGCCGACTCGCTATACGATGACTACGATTTCACTCCCGAAGGCAATCGCCATTGGACCTATGCCCGTTACAAAGAGAAATTGGCGCATATTGGTCAAGTCATCGCCAACATTGGAGGATGGGACACTCCAGCATTGATCGGCTTGGAAGAGATTGAGAACGAACAATGCCTGATCGACCTATGCCGACGGGGAGTACTGAGCAACTACAAATACCAATACCTGCACCACGATTCGCCCGACGAACGAGGTATCGATTGCGCACTTCTCTACCAGCCCAAACAGTTCAAGTTGTTGGCACACGCTTTTCTTACCGTTCCCACCGACAACCGTCCCACACGCGACATCGTGTATGCCTGTGGTCAATTGCACAACATGGATACGCTACACCTTTTCCTGTGCCATTTCCCATCGCAACGGGGAGGAACAGCATCCACCAACAGTCGCCGTCAGATAGCACGAGCCACCCTGCAGACCTCGCTCGACTCTCTTCTCCGCTCGCAACCCGATGCAAAGATAGTAGTGATGGGCGATTTCAATATGGCTCCTACCGAACAGTTCGCACCTCTGCACAATCTCATGCTTGACCTCGAAGAACAAGGCAAGGGTACCTACAAATGGCAGGGCGTATGGAGTTGCCTCGACCATTTCTATGTCAGTCAAAACATACAACCCCTTGTTTCCATCGGGATATTTTGTCCGCAGTGGCTCCTGCAAAACGACCTGCAGTACCTCGACATGAAACCTTTCCGCACCTATCAAGGGTACAAATATATCAACGGCTACTCCGACCATTTGCCTATATATCTGACTATCAACTTCCAACAATAATATCAAACTCTATGAAACAACCATCTCCTTTCATTCTCGCACTCCTCTTGTGTATGTCCACAACGATGCTTGCCGACTCCTACTGGGTCGCTTTTACTGATAAAAATGGGACTGTCGGCGACATCAACCATCCCGAAACTTTCTTGTCCGAAAGG
The DNA here is from genome assembly GCA_963636305.1 of Prevotella sp. P5-108. Taxonomy (GTDB): domain Bacteria; phylum Bacteroidota; class Bacteroidia; order Bacteroidales; family Paludibacteraceae; genus Colicola. The sequence continues at coordinate 7,801 of CAVHKB010000011.1, read as the reverse complement.
GCTGTGCAACGACGAACAAGGCAAAACATTGCCATCGACTCACTCGACCTACCCGTCAGCCATATCTATCTGGACTCGCTCGCTAATATGGGGGCAGAAATAATAATGGTGTCCCGTTGGCTCAACGGAGCAACCATACACTCCTCCGACAACAATCTCATCAACCGACTACAAAACATCGGTTTCATCGACAGTTTGCAACGAACACAAATAGATAACATCACCCATAACACACACAAGAAACTACCTGCCGTCAACCTCAGCAACTCCATCTCCTATGGCTCTGCCAAGACACAAACAGAAATGCTACAACTGCAAAAGTTGCACGAAGCAGGCTTTCGAGGTGATGGCATGTACATTGCCGTCATCGACGACGGGTTCTACAATATCGATAAGTCCGCCTATTTCGATTTTGTACGCGAACGAATCACCTCCACACGGAACTTTGTACAACCCCAAACCGATGTCTATACTGTCGGCGGACACGGCAGTAGCGTCTTGTCTTGCATGGCGGCTTACTCCGAAAACAAGTACTGCGGAACCGCTGTCGATGCCGCTTACAGCCTCATTGTAACCGAAGACGACTATACAGAGAGCCTGCGCGAAATCGATGCGCAAGTAGCAGGATTCGAGTTCGCAGACAGCATAGGAGCAGACATCATCACCACTTCTTTAGGCTACTTCGCCTATTTCGACGACCCTTCATCCGACCTCACCTATGCTGACCACGACGGATACACCCTACGCAACAGTCGCGCTGCTAACATCGCCGCACGCAAAGGAATGGTCGTGTGTGTCGCTGCAGGAAACGAAGGAAACGATCCGTGGCACTACATCAGTTGCCCCGCCGATGCCGATAGCATCCTTGCCGTCGGGAGCGTAACAAGTTATCGGCAGAAAAGCAATTTCTCCTCGTTCGGACCTTCTGCCGATGGACGAATCAAACCCGATGTCTGCGCAATGGGAACGAACACAGGACTCTATGACCCGCAGAAAAATATAATTACCACCTCCAACGGTACTTCCTTCTCTACCCCTGTCTTGGCTGGAGCAGTCGCCTGCCTGTGGCAAGCATTGCCGCAACTGAACAACATACAGATTATTCAACGCATACTCCAAACCGCCTCGCAAGCCGATAAACCCGACAACAATATCGGATACGGCATACCCGATATGTGGGCGGCATACATAGGCGAAAAAACAAGCATTCAGGAAACACACGACGACACTAACCCGACAAACACGCAAACATACACCCTGCAAGGACAACCCGTCGGAAACGATACACGCTGCCTACCGTCGGGCATCTATATTCAGCGAAGAGGAAATCAAGTAACGAAAATCATTCTGCCCTGACCGACACCTCCTACCTCCGTATATATACAAAAAAAGGGTAAGCGATCTACATCGCACCGCTACAACCTCCTACCCTTGCTTCGGTCAAGACCTGGGGGAATTCAAAGGGAGCTGGTCGTGTAGGACTTACCCGACGGCAAAGGTACGACTGTTTTTTGATTCGTGCAAGAAAGAACCTGATTTTTCATGGCTGACTATGCAAAATAAATTGGTTTCCTTCTCATACACAGCAAGATACAAAATATATAGCACATTCGTTTATCTATAATGGCAAAACCTTAACCGTTATTTGACTGTTTCCTGCTCCCAAGCACCTGTTTCCCGTCCCCATACAGGGAAACGAGTCTTCGCAAAGCCCCGTCAATCCTAATAGTTTCAAACGATTTATATAGGTTTCATATAGGACGAATATAGGACGAATATAGGAAGCATATAGAAACACTATAGGAAAAAACTGCAATAACCGTCACTTCAAGCATATAAGATAACATTAGCATTTACACTCCGATTATTATCATTTTATAGTTATGTTGAACGACTTCCTTCTGGCACATATTCACAAATACATACCCTACACGCCCAATCCGCAGCAGGAAGAACTCTTGCAGAAACTCGCTGCTTTCGTACTGTCTCACGAGCAAGAACGCCTTTTCCTGCTTTGTGGATACGCAGGTACAGGAAAAACAAGTCTTGTCGCTGGACTCGTACAAGCACTGCGCCATCTGCAACAAAAAACGCTCCTCCTCGCACCTACAGGACGAGCAGCAAAAGTCCTGTCTGCCTATTCGGGTTCTCCTGCCTTCACCATTCACAAACAGATATATCGCCAAAAGGCAATAGGAGACGAACGCTTTGGGCTATCCTACAACACCCACAAAGACACGCTCTTCATAGTGGACGAAGCCTCTATGATAGCCAACAACACATCTGCCGAAGAGCAGAGTTTTGGCACAGGACGACTATTGGACGACCTGCTCAAATATGTCTATTCAGGACACAACTGCGCACTGCTGCTCATAGGCGACAATGCCCAACTGCCACCTGTAGGGCAGAATGTAAGTCCCGCTCTCGACTGTCAATACCTGCAAGGATATGGATTGCATATCACGCAGCACACCCTCACACAAGTCGCACGCCAGGCACTCGACAGTGGAATACTTACCAATGCCACACAACTAAGGCAACAGATAGCAGACAACGATGTACTGCACGCACCGCTCTTCCAACTCAAACAGTTTTCCGACATACACCTCCTAAGTGGCGAAGAAATGGTCGAAGAGATAGAACGCGCATACCGCGATGTCGGAACAGAGGAGACAATCATTGTAACACGCACCAACAAACGGATGAACCTCTATAACCAAGGCATACGGGCAAGAGTCTTGTGGAAAGAAGACCAAATAGCAACAGGCGACAGAATCATGGTCACTCGCAACAACTACTTTTGGACAAAACAATACGAAGGGTTGGACTTCCTTGCCAACGGCGATATGTTCGAGATAAACCGACTAACCCACGAGCGGGAAATCTACGGGTTTCACTTTATCGACGCCGTTCTACACGCCATCGACTACAATTGGGACATCGATGTCACACTATGGCTCGAAACACTCCACACCGACTCGCCCGACACCAACTATCAACTCCAAAAAACACTAATTAGCCGTATTGCAGAAGACTATCCCGAAATACAAAGCAAGAAAGAACTGTGGAAAAAAATCATTAACAACCCCTACTACAATGCCCTGCAGGTAAAACACTCGTATGCCGTCACTTGCCACAAAGCACAAGGAGGGCAATGGAAACGGGTATTCATCGACCAAGGCATCATCTCGCAAGAACAATACAACCTCGATTACTACCGATGGCTATATACCGCCTTCACACGGGCAACAGAACAACTATACCTAATCAACTTCACAAACTAATCCCCCTCTCCATCCATTGCCCAATCTCAACTGCTCCAACCACGCAACGCCCAACATTCAACCTCTGCAAATGCAACTCGGTTGCAGATACTTTACCCTATCTTTGCGCAGTAATCTGAAAAACAACAAGTCATGCAAAAAAACTATTTCTTACTCACCGCGTACATCGTCGCTGTACTCACAGGCTGTAGCGGACACTCCCACTCACATGAACACGACGAACATACCGAACACCACCACGAACACGAGGAAGAACAACACACGCACGCCAACGGAGAGATAGTCTTCTCACAGGAAAAGGCAAATGCTGTCGGGTTGCAGACAGAACAAATCAACTATGCGCCTTTCACCGAAGCAATCAAAGTATCAGGACAAATCCTCACCCCATCTAACAAAACCCAAGTAGTAGTGGCGGCTATGGATGGCGTCATCTCTCTGCAAAGCACGCTGCAAGAAGGCTCTGCCGTCCGAAAAGGGCAGGTACTCGCACACATATCCGTCAAAGGTATGGCAACCGCAGATCCCGTAGAGACTGCACGACTGCAATACGAAGCAGCACGCAAAGAGTATGAAAGGGCAGAGCAACTGACAGGCAATCAAATAGTTTCCGCACAGGAAATGGAACAGATAACACTACGCTACCAAACCGCAAAAACACAATACGAGGCACTACGCAACAAGAAAGCAGACGACGGGTGTATAGAAGTGATAGCCCCACAAGACGGCTATATCAACCAACTCACCTTCGTCAATGGCGACTTTGTCGAAGCAGGGAAAGCACTGCTATCTGTCAGCCAAACAAGAGAACTCCTGCTCCAAGCCGACTTGCCCGAGCGGTATTGGAACCAACTTGGCAGAATACAGGGAGCAAATTTCGAACCTGCTTACAGCAACACCGTTTATCGGTTGGCTGATATGAATGGCAAACTGCTGTCTAAAGCACAAAATGCCAACAAGCAAACGGGATATATACCGGTCGTATTTGCTTTCGATAACAAAGCAGGACTAATCGCAGGAGCATACACCGATGTCTATCTGCTGCTACGGGAACAAAAAAACGCACTGTCTGTGCCAATCTCTGCTGTATGCGAGGAGCAAGGCATCTACTCTGTCTATATCCAGTTGGACGAAGACTGCTACCGTAAACAGGAAGTATCTCTCGGACAAAGCAACGGCGAGCGTATTCTCGTACAGCAAGGACTCACGGCTGGCGAAACAATAGTAACCAAAGGAACAATGCAAGTCAAACTTGCAGGCAGTGCAACTGTCATACCCGGACATACACACAACCACTAACCTACCCCACACCTTTCCCGTGTCAAACAGCAAGGGATAAGCAAGGGATAGGCAACCCATACAAAACAAAAAACATACATGGCACGCCCCTATCCCGACCCATACAACAACGAAATATGACTAAAACGCATTACACAGGTCTATCCGACGCAGAGGTGGAAGAAAGCCGCCGACTGCACGGAACCAACATTCTGACTCCGCCCGAAGAAGAATCCATATGGCAAAAAGTAAAGTACTGCACGCATTTCTGGCTGCTGCAACTCGACTTTGTCATTCTTGTCATCACCGTAGCAGCAGCCATTCTGCTGCCTTTGTGCGGTATCTATGCCGACAAGAAACTATGGATTGCACCCGTATTGTCCGCCACACTGACTGCACTGACCTATATCGTCGCCTACTTGGGCGGAAAGTGGGACAAAGAGCAACGAAAGTTCAAGATGGATTCGCTCTTCACTATTCTGCTCTTTGCACTGCTACTCTCGGGAGGTATTTCATTCTACGAGGGAGTATTCGGCGGCGAAACAGGATGGAAACCCTATCTTGAGCCAATCGGTATTGCAATGGCTCTTCTGCTTGCAACCGCCGTTGCGCACATATTGGAAGCACAAAACGAAAAGACTTTCAAAAGCCTCAACGAAGTAAACGACGACACACCGGTAAGGGTAATGCGTAATAACACGGTCTGTCAAGTACCGCGCAAAGATATAGTGGTAGGAGATATCATCTTGCTTGCAACAGGCGAAGAAGTACCTGCCGACGCCGAATTATTAGAGTGCATGAACCTTACCATGAACGAGTCGTCACTGACCGGCGAACCACAATGCACCAAAACAACCGTCACGGAACAGTTTGACAAAGACGCAACCTATCCGTCCAACCATATTATGAAAGGTTGTACAGTCATGGAGGGTGATTGTACAGCACGCGTATTTGCCGTAGGGGACGCTACTGCGTGCGGCAAAGTATTTGTATCCGCACAGGTAAAGAGCGGCGAAGCGACACCCTTGAGCGAAAATCTGGAACGGCTGGCAAGCCTCATAACCAAAGCAAGTTACATCATTGCAGGACTGTTCGTCATAGGTCGCCTCATCGTCTATTATGCGCAGTACGGCTTTCAGTTCGCCGATGCCGATACCACGATGGACTTTGTCACCTACCTGCTGAATACCTTCATGATTACCGTGACACTCATGGTAGTAGCCGTACCTGAAGGACTGCCGATGGCAGTAACACTCAGCCTTGCATTCAGCATGAAGCGGCTAATGAAACAGAACACACTACCACGCACCATGCATGCCTGTGAGACAATGGGTGCAGTGTCGGTAATATGCTCTGACAAGACCGGTACACTGACGCAAAACCAAATGAGGGTAGTCGGTTCGTTATTCGCAGAACACAATGGGCAGCCGCTCGGGACCGACAAGTTTTCTTCACTGCTAAAGGAATGTATTGCGGTAAACACTACTGCCGACTTGGACAGTTCCAACCCCGACAAACTTAAGGCGATCGGCAATCCGACCGAAGGCGCACTACTGTTGTGGCTGCATGACAACGGAGTGGATTATGCGGCTCTGCGCGAATCCGTAAACATAATAGACCGTATCCAGTTTACAACCGAATTGAAATATATGGCAACGGTCGTCCAATCCGACATCACAGGAGGTCGGATAGTCTATGCCAAAGGCGCACCTGAAATACTGATGTCCCTATGCACCTTGTCCGACGCAGAGAAGCAACGCTACACTGCTCAATTGGCTGACTATCAGCAGCACGCCAACCGCACATTGGCATTTGCCTGCAAAGAGATAACCGAGTCCGACACTGTCTTTACCGACGGCAAACTGAACCTATGCGATATGAATATGATGGGCATAGTGGGTATCGAAGACCCTGTACGCACCGATGTTCCTGCAGCCATTGACGAATGTACCAAAGCAGGCATACAGGTAATGATTGTTACAGGCGACGCGCCAGGAACCGCCAAAGAAATAGGTCGCAGGTTAGGACTATGGACCGACCAGGATACCGAAGAGAACCTGCTGACAGGCACGGAGATAGGAGCAATGACCGACGAAGAACTGAAACAACGCCTTCAGAAAGTCAAGATAATTGCACGCGCACGCCCTAACGACAAGGAACGCACCGTACGGCTGCTCAAAACGATGGACAAAGTAGTAGCCGTAACAGGAGATGGCACCAACGACGCACCCGCTCTCAACGCAGCCAATGTGGGGCTGTCAATGGGCGACGGTACGGCTGTGGCGAAAGAAGCAAGCGACATGACTATATTAGACGACTCTTTCCGAACTATCGCCAATGCAGTTATGTGGGGGCGTTCACTCTACAAGAACATCAAACGCTTCATTCTCTTTCAGATGATAATCAATGTAGTGGCGTGCCTTATTGTGACTATCGGCGCTTTTGTAGGAACCGAATCACCCCTCACCGTCACACAAATGCTATGGATAAACCTGATTATGGACACCTTTGCCGCACTCGCTTTGGCGTCATTACCACCAGACCCGTCCGTTATGAAAGAGAAGCCGCGCAGCGTAAACGAGCATATCCTCAAAGGTATAGGGACTGCTATACTCGGAATAGGCGGTATATTTACGGCTATTCTGCTGGGCATACTCCTGTTCTTCCAATCGGCAGATGTAACCTCACTATGGAATGTACTCTGCGGTAAGACAGTATGGACTCCCGACAAACAACTTTCAACCTACGAATTAGGACTATTCTTTACGGTTTTTGTGATGCTGCAATTCTGGAACTTGTTCAATGCAAAAGCCTTTATGACCACCAACTCCGCATTCAAAGACATCTCCTGGAAAGACACGAAGTGGTTTATTATCATCTTGGTCGTGATATTCGCAGGTCAACTACTCATCACAGAAACACCGGGCTTGCAAGGTATGTTCAACATCGCCACAGGAGGAATCCTATGGCAAGACTGGCTCATTATTATTGCGACCACATCACTTGTGTTGTGGGCAGGAGAACTTATCCGTTTTCTATCAAGGATTGGCAACAGAACCACACTTCATACAGCCTGATACAAAAGACCGATATACAAACAACATAATCCCACAATAAGGTGGTACATTCCAGAAAGGTGGTACAACCCTTACAAAGTAAAGTAAAGTAAACTAAACACAAGCATACAACATGCTGAACAAGATTATTCGATTTGCCTTGCAGAACCGGCTCGCCATTGTCGT